>DATLZC010000231.1:0-22845 GCA_035574215.1 Dehalococcoidia bacterium
GCGACGAAGAACGTCGCCTTCACATGAAACGCGTCCAGCACATGGAGGATTCGATCCGTGTAGGGCGGATTCGGCCCATCATCGAAGGTCAACGCGACGGCCGGCCGCCGCGCGCAACCGGCGCTGACCTGGACCGCCGCCGTCGGGACATCCCAGACGCCCCACACAGCCGCGGCGACCACCACGGCGATGACAAGAACGACCCGACGCCCCATGGCCTTCGAACACGATGATAGGAGAAGCTCAGGCCTCGGCCAACGAGGGCGTCCTGGACCGACGAGGGAGGAACATGAAACGTCATTCGGGCGCCGGACGCCTGTCCCCTCAGGCGGCTCCCCGCCTGGTGAATCGCACGTGGCGCCGTGTTCGTGTCGGCTGCCCCTCTCTCGGGACGATGCTGATGGACCCGTCCGTTTCCAGCACCGCCATCCGAATGGCGCTCAGGTCGGCGAACCCGTGCTCGCGCAGCGCCATGCGCACCTCGTCCTCGTCCAGTCCCTCCCTACGCAAGTGTTCAATGATGAGCCTGCCGTCGTTCACCAGCAGCGTCGGCGTGCCCTCCACCGCCCGCCGCAGCCACGGAAGCCGCTCTCTCCCGAACGCCACGCCCCGGTTCAAGACCAGCAGGACCCCGGCCGCGATGAGTCCGCCCGTCACGGACGTGTCTGGCCCCACCATCGCGTTCTGGACTGCGTTGGCGATGAGGAGGATGACCACCAGGTCGAACGGTGTCATCTGACCGAGCTCGCGCTTCCCGGCGAGCCGCAGCCCGACCAACAGGCCCAGATACACGATCGCCGTGCGGACTGTGATGTTCCAGGCGCTGACATCGAGATGGAACATGGCCAGTCCTCGAGAACCTGTGAAGGGCGTCGGGGTCCGCCGGATTCCCCCCACCTACGGTCGCTCACTCGGGCGGCCGAGGACGCGTTCCCCCATCGGCTTGCGGCGACCCGTCGTCCTCGCCCGCCTCAGGTGTTTCCTCGCCCCGAAGCGCTTTGCGGAATTCGCGAATCGCCGCTCCCAGCCCCCGGGCCACCTCGGGAAGTCGGCTCGGCCCGAGGATGACCAGGACCACGACGAGAATCACCACGAGTTCAGCAGGACCGATGTCGGGCACGGCTCGATCATACCGCCCGTCACCCTCGCGGTCTCGCTGGCTCGCCGGCCGGTCCACGGCGCCTACCGAGGTGTTAGCATTGCTCCTGGCGCTGCAGTCGGCCGGGGACTCCACAACCGGCGCGCGAAGGAACGCCATGAGGGGGATCCGTTGGCTGCTCGGTGGTCTACTGGGCCTGGCTGCCGTCGCGTGCGGTGGGCGGCCCCGCGCCGCCGAGCCTGATCCCGCCACGTCGTTGCCCCCTCTCCCGAACGCGTCCCGCTATCTCGACATCCCCACGTACGACGGGTCCGGCCAGCCGATGCACCCGGACGTCGTGTATTTTCCTCGCGGCTGGCGCGGCTACCGCTACTGGATGGCCATGACGCCGTACCCGTACGACTCGGACACCCGCGAGGACCCGAGCGTGGTGGCGTCCAATGATGGCCTTCACTGGGAGGTCCCGCCAGGGCTCACCAACCCGCTCGTTCCCACGCCCGCGTGCGACCACAACAGCGACCCCGATCTGGTGTACGACCCCGACGCCGACGCTCTGTTGCTCTTCTTCACCCAGCAGCAACGTCGCTCCCGGTGCGGCGCCGTGAACGAAAACAGGCTCCTCCTGATGCGATCATCCGACGGCGTGCACTGGACTGCTCCCCGCGTGGTCCTCCGGTGGAATCTCGATACGTCTCCCCTGTACCTCTCGCCGGCCGTCGTCTACCGGGACGGGACGTTCCACCTGTGGCTCGCGAGCCAGACCGCCGGCGTGGCGCACGCGACGAGCGCCGATGGCGTTCAATGGTCGCCGCTGGAGCCGGTGTCCATCGACGCCCTCCCCTGGCACCTCGATGTGGAGTACGTGTCCGAGCTTTCCCGGTTCTGGATGCTCTTCGTCGATTCCCCGTCCGCCGGCTCGCGCCTGAAGCTTGCGACCAGCGACGACGGCGTCCAGTGGGCCGTGCGGGAGCAACCGCTTCTCGAGCCGGGGCGCGGATGGGATGCGGACCGCATTTATCGCGCCACCTTCGTCTACGAAGAGGGGCCGCGACTCCGGGTCTGGTACTCAGCGAGAAGCCGCGGCGGCCAATGGCACACCGGCTACACGTGGAGCGGCGCAAGCGCCACCGCGACGTCTTCGTGAGGCGCCCGAACCGCGTGGGGGAGGACCGAGGAGGAACTGTCGCCGCAACGTGAGTCTGGCCGAAGTGAGGCCGGGTCCTTCCCAACGTAGGGCACGCCGCCGCCGGCGGCTGCCTCGGGGCTGGATGCTGCGGAGTCGCCGCCGTATGCTGCGCTCCGACCGCTGGAATCGCTTCTGGAGGAATCCATGTCCGCGCTCATCGACTTCGCCCGCGAATCGCTCAAGCAGCTTCACGCCTGGTGGGACGACGCCGTCGCCGATCTCACGCCCGAACAGCTCCACTTCATCCCGAACGGGAAGGGCAACCACATCGGCTTCCTCGCCTGGCACGTCGTCCGCACGGAGGACAACCTCGTGCAGTTCATCTTCCGGAGCCGGACGCCGACCGTCTGGCTCCAGGGCGAGTACGACCAGCGGTTCGGCCTGCACCGCACCGCGCAGGGCACGGGCATGACGCCCGAGGAGGCGGCGAACCTGCGGCTGCCGCCGCTCGACCAGTGGATGGAGTACCAGCGCAAGGTGTGGCAGGCGACCATGGACTGGCTCGACGGGCTCGACGAGGCCTCGTTGGGGCAGACGGTGAAGATCATGCCGTTCGGCGACGTCCCCATGGCCATGGGATTGCGGCAGGTCATCATCAATCACGGCTTCATCCATCTGGGCGAGGCGCACCACCTGCGGACGCTTCAGGGGCTCAAGACCACGCCCATCTGAGGCGGACACCTCACACCGCCCGTCCTGATAAGCTGGAAGCGACGGTCGAAGCCGCTCGAACGGGAGTCGCCATGTCCGCGTCGTTTCACTTCTCGCCACGTCCCAATCGCGCTCACGAAATCGGCTGGCGCCCATGGGGTCCTGAAGCGTTCGCCGAGGCCGCGCGCCGAGACGCCCCCATCCTCCTGAGCATCTCCGCCGTCTGGTGCCACTGGTGCCACGTCATGGACGAGACGTCGTATTCGGACGAGGAGGTCATCCGCCTGATCAACGAGCGGTTCGTCCCGATCCGGGTCGACAACGACGAGCGCCCCGACGTGAACGCGCGCTACAACCAGGGCGGCTGGCCCACCACCGCGTTTCTCACGCCCGACGGCGAGCTCATCGCCGGTCTCACGTACGTCCCGCCCGAGCAGATGCGCCAGGCGCTGGAGCAGGTGTCGGCCTACTACCGCGAGCACCGCGACGACATCGCGAGCAAAGTGGGCGAGCTCCGCGAGCGGCGCCGCGCAGCCGTCGCGAGCATGGGGCCAGCCGGAGAGCTGTCGGATCAGATCGTCGAAGACGTTCTCGTGGCGCTGGCGGACCAGTACGACCCGGTCTTCGGCGGGTTCGGCGCCGAGCCCAAGTTCCCCCACGTCGACGCCATCGAGCTGCTGCTCCACATGTACGCACGGCGCCGCGACCCCGACCTGCTGCACATGGCGCGCAAGACGCTTCAGCAGATGTGCCGCGGCGGCACGTACGACCACGTCTGGGGCGGATTCTTCCGGTACTCCACGACCCGCGACTGGTCGGTCCCACACTTCGAAAAGATGCTCGAAGACAACGCCGGGCTTCTCCGGGCGCTCCTGCGGCTCTACCGGACGACGGGCGACCCCGAGCATCGCTCCTTCGCGGAGCGCACGCTCGCGTACGTGGACGCCTGGCTCTCGGACCCGGAGACAGGAGTGTTCTACGGCAGTCAGGACGCCGACGAGGAGTTCTACCGTCTGACGGACGAAGAGCGGCGGCGGCGCCAGGCGCCGTTCGTGGACCGCCGGGTTTACGCGGGCTGGTGCGCGCTGGCCGCGAGCGCGTACCTCGACGCCTCGTGGACGCTGGACCGGCCCGAGTTGGCGCACCGCGCGGAGCGGGCGCTCGAGTGGATATGGACGCATCTCTGGCAGCCCGGCCGGGGCCTCGCACGCTCCTGGCGAGACGGCGAGCCGGGCATCTTCGGCGTGTTCGCCGACCATGCCCTGTTCGCCGGCGCCTTGCTCGACGCATATGAAGTCACCGGGCATCGCGAGCAGCTCGATCGCGCCGTCGAGGTCGTCGCCTTCATGCGCGAGCGCTTCGAAGACGTCGACCGGGGCGGATTCTGGGACATCGCACCCGACGCCGAGCGCCTCGGGCGGCTGGACCTCGCGCAGAAGCAGATCGGCGAACAAGCCATCGCGTCTATTGCGCTCATGGGCCTGGGCCGCTTGCTCCGGGACGAGCGTCTCTTCGACAGCGCCAGGCGAGCGCTCGCCTTTTTCGCGGGCCATCAGGAGGCGCTCGGCATCTTCGCGGCAGGATACGCCGAAGCGGTGGACCGCCTGCTGCATCCCGGCCCGGACATCGTGGTCGTCGGCGTCGGGCGCGAGGTCGAGGCCTTGCGCGCCGCCGCGCTACGGCTCGCAGAACCCGACCGCACGGTGCAAACGCTCGACCCGGAGCGCGACGCCGACCTCCTCGAACGCGCATCGCTGCCCCCGGCGCCATCGCCGGCCGCCTACGTCTGCTACGGCCGGGCGTGCTCCGCGCCCGTACGCGAACCCGAAGCCCTCGAGGAGGCCGTGCGGTCGCTTCGCGAGGCCGCGGCGCGCGCCGCGGAGACGTTGTTCGTGACCGCCGAGTCGCCCGAGGAAACCGCCGACTGACCTTCCGGCGCCGTCCGCGCCCTGGCCGATGCGCAGCCCCGTTCGCCCTGCTACCATCGTGGGCAGATGGACCTCGGACTGCGCGACAGGGTGGCCATCGTGACGGGCTCGAGCCGCGGGCTCGGCAGGGCCATCGCCCTCGGCCTCGCCGACGAGGGGTGCCACGTGGTCCTCTGCGCCCGCGGGGAAGATCGGCTACGGGAGACGGCGGCTGAGGTTCGCTCGAAAGGCGTCGAGGCGCTCGCGGTAGTCGCCGACGTCACGAAGCCGCAGGACGTCGAGCGGTTGGTCGCCGAGACCATCGCCCGGTTCGAACGTATCGACATCCTCGTCAACAACGCCGGAGGATCGTTCCCCGGCGACAGCGAGGAGGCCTGGGACGGGGCCTACGCGGCCAACATCGCCGCGGCCGCCCGCTGCAGCCGGGCAGTGTTGCCGCACATGCGAGAACGCGGGCGGGGCGT
Organism: Dehalococcoidia bacterium; assembly: GCA_035574215.1. GTDB lineage: Bacteria > Chloroflexota > Dehalococcoidia > DSTF01 > JACRBR01 > DATLZC01. Next base: position 5,329 of record DATLZC010000231.1, read on the forward strand.
CATCGTGCACATCGCCTCGATCTGGGGACGGGAAGCCGGGGGTCACCTGACATACAACGCCATGAAAGCGGCGATGATCTCACACGCCAAGAATCTGGCGCTTCAGGAAGCGCGGTACGGCATCCGCGTCAACTCCGTCGCCCCGGGCTCCATCAGCTTCGAAGGGGGCTCCTGGTGGCGACGTCAGCAGGAGGACCCCGAAGGCATGGCTCGCTTCGTTCGCGAGAACATCGCCATGGGCCGCTTCGGCCGCGCCGACGAGGTCGCTAACGTCGTCGTCTTCCTCTGCTCCGACCGCGCGAGCTGGGTCACCGGCGCGTGCATCAACGTGGACGGCGGACAGACCAGGTCGAACATCTGATGGCTGCCGATCTGCTCGACGCCTTCGCCGCCCGTCTCGCCTTCCGGCGACTGGCCGCCCAGTACGGCCGCTCCTTCTCGTCCGTGGAGGCGGCCCCCGATCGCCCGAACGTCTTCGTCGCTGACGCCGGGGGCGCCCGGGTCGCGATGGCAGTGGCGCGACTGTGGGAGGAAGACGACGACTGGAACGCGCGCCGGGAGGAGATGGCCGAGCGGATCCGGGCGAGCCTCCGGGGGCCATATCTGCTCTGGATGCCTCCCGGGGCCGACCTCCCCTCGGAGGAGCCAGCGGCGACCGATTTCGTCCGGCGTGTCTCGGTGGCGGGCGCTCCGCTCGCGCCGGGGGCGCGGCTGGAAGTCGAGCTGCCCGCCAGGGTGCGGCTCGCAAAGACGCGCGACGAAGGCGGCTACGCCTCGGTGGTCGGGGGTCTCGGGCGCTACTGGACCGCCATCACCGAGCGCGTCTCCGGCACCTTCGTCCTGGACACGACCGCTATCAAGCGGGCGCCGCTGGACGAGCGGACGCGCGACAGTATGTTCGACCGCATCGCCCAACTGGCGACCCAGGTCGATACCGGGCATGCCGTCGAATTCGAACTGTGGGATTCGTGGACGCTGCAACGCCTGGAGGAGGGCGACGGCTTCGTCATCGTCGGAGCGCCACCCTCGTTCGATCCGACCGACGGCGCCGCCATCCGCCGCCTCTTGCGGCGACGCCTCGACGAAGCCGCGCAGACCCTGGGGCCCGTCGAGGCTGACGCGCGCGTCGTCGCGTTCGTGGCCATCGTCGAATTCGCCGAGCATGAAGGCGTGAGCAGCGCGCTGCGGTCGATCTCGCCGACCCTGTACGCCCCGTTCGAGCTGCTGCTGGCGCTGGCCGACGGCGACGTCCGTGTCGCCCTCCAGCCCAGGCCGCTGCCCTGGTCCTGACGCCTCCGGCGGCGGTCGCCGGTTTGCCCGAGGGTGCGCCCGCTGTTACGATGCCCACCGGCCCGGGCGAGCGGGCCATTTTCTTCGTTACGTTGAACCCGACGTCCCGCAGCGGCGTCAGAGGCGGCGATGACGGAGCCCACGGGACCTCTGGCCGGCTACCGCGTGCTCGAACTGTGCGAGACGCCCGCCGGGGCGGCGTGCGGCCGGCTGCTCGCGCTCTACGGAGCCGACGTCATCAAGACGGAGCGCCCAGGGCGAGGGGACCCCGTCCGCCGATGCGGGCCGTTCGCAGGCGGCGTGCCGCACCCCGAGACCGGTGCGCTGCATCTGTTCTTGAACGCGGGCAAGCGCAGCCTGACCCTCCGATGGGACACCCGCACCGGCGCGCGCATCGCGCTCGCCCTCGCCGAATACGCCGACGCCATCGTGACCGACCTCACTCCTGCGGCAGCGGAGCGCCTGGGCCTCACTGCCGAGGCGTTCCTCGGGGCCAACCCTCGGGCCATTGTCATCTCCGTGACAGCGTACGGCCGGACCGGACCCTGGGCGAACCGCCGCTGGTCGAACCTGACGGCGTTCGCCGCCGGCGGCCAGCACTACATCACGGGCGACCCCGACCGGCCGCCGATCGCGACGGCTGGACTCCAGGCGGAGTACCAGGCCGGGCTTCACGCGTTCGGCGCGACCGTCGCCGGGTTATTCGCGACGATGCGCTTCGAGATCGGGCAGATCGTGGAAGTGGCGGCGCAGGAGGTCCAGGCCGGTGTCCTCGAAGCCTTCCTCCCCGACTACGCGTATCGAGGGGCGCTTCCTCTGACCAAGCGTCGAGGCAACCACGTCTCCGCCGTCATCGGCATCTATCCGGCGAAGGACGGCTACATCGGCATCCACTGCATGCAGAAGAACTTCCCCCAGCTCGCGAAGGCGATGGACGCCGAGTGGATGCTGGAGGACGAGCGCTTCAAAGACAACCGGGCGCGCCTGAGTCACGACGACGAACTGATGGCGCAGTTCTATGCATGGGCCGCATCGGTAACCAAGCGCGAGGCGTACCGGATCGCGGGCGAGACCCGTGCGCCCGTCTCGCCGGTGAACACCATCGAGGACCTGCTGGCGGACGAACACCTCGCGGCCCGGCGCTTCTTCCATGAAGTGGAGCATCCCGACGCGGGACGCATCCGCTATCCCGGTCCCCCGGCGCGCATGTCCGCCACGCCGGGCTCCGTCCGTCCAGCGCCCCGTCTCGGCGCCGACACCGACGACGTGCTGCGCGAACTCCTCGGCCTGTCGCCGCGCCAGATCGTCACGCTACGCCAGCAGGGCATCGTGTGAGGGCACGGCCGATGAACCCGTACCGCCTGCCGCTCACCGGTATCCGCGTGCTCGACCTCACGATGGTGTGGGCCGGACCTTCGGGCACGCGGCTGCTCGCCGACCTCGGCGCCGAAGTCATCAAGATCGAGGCGGCCCGGAGCTGGGATATGCTCCGCTCCCTGCATTTCCTGGGGTCCGACGTCGAGCGCGGATACGACCGCTCGGCGTTCTTCCACCACAACAACCGGAGCAAGCTCGCCTGCGCTATCGACCTCAGCCTGCCCCGTGGCCGCGAGCTCGCCCTGCGGCTTGCGGCGCTCTCCGACGTCGTGGTGGAGAACTACCGCGCGGACGTCCTCGACAACCTCGGCCTCGGGTACGAAACCCTCCGTTCGGTGAAGCCGGACATCATCCTGGTCTCGATGCCGAGCCACGGAAAGACGGGGCCCCAGGCGCATCATCTGGCGTACGGAACGAATATCGAGCAACTCGCGGGCCTCGCGGCCATGACGGGCTACCCCGACCGGGGCCCGCACAAGACCGGTATCTCCTTCGGAGACCCCATGGCGGGCGCGATGGCCGCGGCGGCGACGCTGATGGCGCTTGTCCACCGCCGCCTGACGGGCGAGGGGCAATGGATCGAGGTCGCCCAGTGGGAGAACCTCATCCACCACGTCGGCGAATTCGTCGTGGCGGCGTCGATGGGGTATCCCTCGCCCGGCCCTCGCGCCAACGACCGCCCGTGGATGGCGCCGCACGACGTCTATCCTTGCGCCGGAGAGGACTCCTGGGTCGCCATCGCTGTGGGATCGGACGCGGAGTTCGCCGCCCTCTGCGACGTGATCGGGCGTCCCGAGCTCGCCCAGGACGAGCGGTTCGCGGACGTCGTCTCCCGCTGGAAGCATCGCGGCGAACTCGAGGAGCCCATCGCGTCGTGGACGCGAGGCCGCACCCACTACGAGGCGGCGGCGGCCCTGCAGGAAGCGGGCGTAGACGCCGCGCCGGTGCTCACCATCCCGGAGCTCATGGACGACCCGCATCTCGAGGCTAAAGGCTTCTGGGAGACCGTAGCTCACGATCCGGCCGGAACCTGGCGCATGGAAGGACCCCTGTGGCGCTTCAGCCGGACGCCCGGCCACGTGCGACTACCCGGGCCCAACTTCGCCGAGCACAACGACTACGTCTTCCGCACGCTGCTGGGGCTTACCGATGACGAGATCGCCGGCTTGAGAGCCGAAGGCGTCATCGCCGACACGCCGGACCCCGCGGTCCACGCCTGAGCGGCGCCGACCCCTCCCTAGAGATCGACGTACAGCGCGAGGCCGTCCAGCTTGCGCGCGGCCGCCGACACCACCGCGTCGCCGGGGTCGGGAACGTCGAACCGTTCCTGCGGCATGAGGGGCCGCAGCACCGAGGGCATGCCGCCGTCGAGGATGACGACGGACGCCGCCGCCCGGCCTTGCTCGGACAGGCGCCGGGTCCGTTCGACCAGCTCCTCCGCCGCGACGGAGTAGCCGGCGACGTCGGGGTCGCCGCCGATGACCTGCACGACGACCAGGCCAGGCTTGCGCTCGGCGAGGCGCCACAGGAAGGTGTCGACCTGGAGCACGGCAGTACGCGGGTCCTCGGCCCCCGGCCCGTGCAGGACGTGCGTCACGACCGTGTCCGCCTGGCTCGCGTCGGCGAGCGCGGCCATGGTTCCGGTGTCGAGCAGGTCCGCGACCCGCACCTCCGCCGAGCCCCCGAAGGCCCAGAATTCGTTCGCGATGGAGTGCAGCGTGAACTCCGCCTTCGTCCCGCAGGAGAGCGACGCCAGCTCTACCGAGGCGCCGGCCTCGCCCAGCGCGACGGCGATCCGCCGGCCGTGCGGGCCCTCAGCCCCGAGAAACAACACCCGGCGTCCGGTCAGCGGCCGTTCGGTCATGGCGTAGTCGCTCGCGAAGCTTCGTCGAGCCCGAGCAGCGTCTTCACCCGCTCCCGCACCGGAGGCAGGAGGCGTTCGTCCGCGCAGATGTCCTGAACGAACGCCAGGTCATAGGGATGCGATGTGAAGTGCTCGGCGATGGCCTGCGAGCGATCGTACCGTCCGATGATGAGGTTGGCCACGAGCTGCCACTCGAGCGGCACACAGGGCACAGGCACGCCGTCCACTTTCACCATCCGAACCTTCTCGCTCCAGCGGGTGAAGTGCTCCGTCGTGTCGATCACCCCTCCGACGCCCCGGATCACGAGGTCGCCCATGACCTCGACCCGCACGCCGTCGATGTCGAAGATACCGAAGTGGCTGGCGTAGTTCTCCGTCTCGCCGTAGCGAACGGGATTACGCATGTAATCGATGAGGCAGCCCGAGATCAGGTACGCCCCCGGGATCGACGTCGCGATGTCGATGTCCGGTGGTTCGACCGGCAGGCCCTGGAGGCTAGATGCGGTGCTGCCGATGAGCGCCCAGGGCTGCTGATGCATAAAGAGCGCCGGAACGATCCGGCGGACCACAGTCCTGAGGGTACGCTCGTGCGCTTCGCTCACGGCGACCATCATACCCGATCGGCTGGCCCGCCGGCCCCCGATCGTGGCGCGCCGCTAGGCGTACACGAGGTCCCGGTTGAGCATCGCCCTCGCGATCACGAGGCGCTGGATCTGGCTGGTGCCCTCGACGATCATGAGCTGCCGGGCGTCCCGGTAGTGCCGCTCCAGCGGATGGTCCATCATGTAGCCTTGCGCTCCCAGGATCTGGATCGCGTCCGAGATGACCTTCTGCGCCATCTCCGTCGCGAACACCTTCGCCATCGACAGGAAGTGGGCGTGCTCGCGCCCGTACAGGCCCTGGTCTACCCGCCACGCGCCCTGGTACACGAGAAGACGCGCCGCCTCGATCTGAATCGCCATGTCCGCGAGCATGAACTGAATGGCCTGCAGCTCCGCGATGGGCCGGCCGAAGGCCTCGCGCTGACGCGCGTACTCGAGGGCGTACGCCAGCGCGCCCTCGGCCACGCCGACGCCCCGGGCCCCCACCACCGGGCGCAGCGTGTTCAACGTGAGCATCGCGTGGTTGAACCCGTGCCCTTCTTCGAGCCCGATGAGGTGCTCCCGCGGCACGCGAACGTTGTCGAAAGTGAGGGCGGCTGTCGGTACCCCGCGCACCCCCATCTTCCGGTCGAGACGCGCCACTGCGAAGCCCGGGCTGTCGGTGGGAACGACGAACGCGGAGATGCCCTTGGCGCCCGGCCCGCCGGTGCGCGCGAACACCGTCACGAAGTCCGCCACGGAGCCGCCGGAGATGAAGACCTTCTCCCCGGTGATGAGGTAATCATCCCCATCCCGCACGGCCTTCGTTTCGAGCGCCGCGGCGTCCGAGCCGTGGTTCGGCTCCGTGAGGCAAAAGGCCGACTTCATCTCTCCCGTCGCGACGGGGGTGATCCATTGGCGCTTCTGCTCCTCCGTGCCGCCGATGAGGATGGGATGCGTGGGCAGCGACGAGAGCAGAAGGATGAGGCCCGACGCGTTGCAGTACTTCGAGACCTCCTCCACCGCGAGCGCCAGCGCTAAGACGCCAGCGCCGGACCCGCCGTACTCCGGCGGAAGCGTCAGCCCGAGAAGCCCGACCTCCTTGAAGGCCGCGAAGATGTCGTGGGGATACTCCCCCGTTTCGTCCAGCTCGGCCGCGCGCGGCGCCACGACCTCTCGCGCGACGCGCCGCGCCGTGTCGCGGATGAGCTTGTGCTGCTCCGACAGTTCGAAGTCCATGTGCTCGCTCCAGGGAACGGCCCTCCGGGGGCTCGCGATCTCGGCGACACGATTATGACATGGACTGGCGTGCGGCACACCGCGCGATCAGTCCACCAGCGCGAGCGCGACGCCGAAATAGATGAGGATCGAGAGCAGGTCCTGCACCACCGTGGCGAGAGGGCCGCTGCCGAACGCCGGGTCGGCCCCGAGCTTCTGGAACGCCCACGGCAGCGCCATCGCGACGATCGTGGCGACCGAGCACGCGGCGAGCAGCGCCACAGACACGGCAAGCGCGACGTCGCCCTCGCCCCAGCGGAGCAGTCCGAAGGGCAAAAACGTCAGCCCCAGGGCGAGCCCCACCAGCAAGCCCGTGGCCACCTCGCGGCGGATGACCGCTCCGATGGGCACGCCGACCGACAGCCCGCGGATCACCAGGGCCTCCGTCTGTGTCCCCACGGCGTCGGCCAGGTAGACGACGCCCGGCACGAAGAACGCCAGCGTGACGTTCCGCTGGAGCTGCTCCTCGAAGGAACCGACGATCTCGGCCGAGAGGAGGGCGCCGATGAACCCGACGAGCAGCCACGGAATCCGGTGCCAGAACCGGCGCTCGACGGGCTCGAGGGTCGCGGTGCGCGCCGCGGACGTGTCCTGCATGAAGCCGCCCAGGCGCGCGAGGTCCTCCTGATGCTCCTGCAGGAGCACCATCAAGAGCCGCTGCGGCGGGATGAACCCGACGAAGGCGCCAGCCTCGTCGACCACCGCGAGACTGCTCTCACCCCGCTGTACGGCCTTCCAGGCCGCGATCTCCTGGTCGACGCCCGGCGCGACCACGGGCGGGTCCGGGTCCATGAGGTCCCGCGCGAGCGCGTCGCCCGGCCCCGCGAGGAGGCGCTCGATGCTGAGCACGCCCACGAGCCGGCCTCCGTCGCAGATCGCTACGTCCGTCGCGGTCTCGAACCGCCGGTTCTCGAGCGAACGCCGGACGTCGGCGATGGTCGCATCGGGACGGGCGACCGGCACGTCCCGGCTGACATGCTCGGCTGCCGTCTCGAACGCGAGTGGTCCGGATGGCGCGTAGGCGGTGGTCATGGCCGTCGTCCCCCTTCGAGCGGGATTGTACGACGGCCGGCGCGTCAGGCGGTGATGCGTTCCTCGAGCTGCCGTAGCCGCGCGCTCACCGCTTCCAGCATCTCGATCGCCAGGTCGGGATTCGCGCGCAGCTCCGCCACAAAGTCCCACCGGGACAGGGCGAGGCAAGAGGTGTCTTCGAGAGCGCGGACTGTAGCCACCCGCGGGTGATTGTCCAGCAGCGCCATCTCACCGAAGAACTCCCCGGCGCCCAGCGTGTTGAGCTGTGAGCCGCCCTTGAGCACCTCGACTCTTCCCTCGGTGATGAGAAAAAAGCCGGCGCCGCGATCTCCCTCCTGTACGATATCGTCCCCAGCGTTGTACTGGCGGGCCACGGCGATCCGCTCGAGCCGCTGCAGGGTCTTGCGGGGCAGGTGCTTGAACAGTGGAACACGGGCCAAGAAGTCCAGTGTGGCGGACATGGTGGGCTCCTTCCGGGCGCGGAGCGCCGAACGTGGGCGCATTGTACGCGCCCCGCCCCGCCCCTTCAACCATCGGGCGGCCCGCTGACGCGTTCTGAGATTGGGGCCTTCAGTCGCCCCCGAGGATCAGCGTGCCGGTCGCGGAGAGGGTGCCGCCAGTGCCGTTCACGAGCGCGATGCGCGCGCCGGGCACCTGCCGCGCCCCGCACTCGCCCCGGAGCTGACGCACCGCCTCGATGATGAGAAACACGCCGTACATGCCCGGGTGCGTGTACGAGAGTCCGCCTCCGTTGGTGTTCATTGGGAAGTCGCCGCCGGGCGCGGTCCGCCCGCCCGAGAGGAAGGGGCCGCCCTCGCCGGGCCCGCAGAACCCCAGCGCCTCGATCGTCACCAACGCCGTATACGTGAACGAGTCGTACACCTCGACAACGTCGATGTCGTCGTGCGTGACACCCGCCATCTCCATGGCCCGCCTGCCCGACTCGCGCGCCGGCGTCGTCGTGAGGTCTGGCATGCTGAGCAGGCCCGCGTGCGTCGTCGCCTCGGCCGCGCCCAGCACCCACACCGGCTTCTTCGGCAGGTCCCGCGCTCGATCCTCGCCCACCACGACGACGGCGCCGCCAGCGTCGGTCACGAGGCAGCAGTCGTACAGGTGGAACGGGTACGCGATCCAGCGCGATGACAGCACATCGTCGATGGTGAGCGGGTCGCGCATGAACGCCTTGGGGTTGAGCTGGGCCCACTTCCGCGTGGAGACGGCGATCTCGGCGAGCTGTTCGTGGGTCGTGCCGTACTGGTGCATGTGGCGCATGCACGCCATCGCGTAGGCCGACGGCGCGGGCCCGATGCCGAACGGAAGCTCGAACTGCCCGAAGATCGACGACGGGTCACCGAACGCCATGCGTCCCGTCGGGATTCGCATGCGGCGCCGCGAGTAGCCGTTCTCCCCGTGAGTGATGAGGGCGACGTTGCAAACACCGGCGTTGATGGCCGCGGCCGCGTGCCCCACGTGGAGGACGAACGACGAACCGCCGGTCATCGTGCCGTCCATGTACCGGGGCTGGATGCCGAGGTACTCGCACATCTCGACCACGGCCATGCCGCCGATGCCCGCGGTGAAGAGACCATCGACCTCCGATTTATCGATGCCCGCGTCGCGGAGGGCGTTCCGGGCCGCCTCCGCGTGCAGCATCATCGCCGTCTTCCCCTCGCAAATGCCGATCTCGTCGGATTCGTCCACCCCGACGATGGCCACTCGCTTCTGATAGCCCACGGTGCGCTCCTGTCTTCGTCTCGAACGCCGCTAGACGGCCGGCCGGAAGAGGGGCAGCGTGATCTGGTCGGTCACGTCGCGGAAGACCACCTCGACCGGCATGTCGCATCGGATACGCTTCGGGTCCGGCTCGACGTCCACCAGGTTGGTCATGAGCCGAGGCCCCTCTTCGAGCTGGACAAGCGCCGTGACGTACGGCGGCTCGAACCCCGGGGCCATGGGCCGGTACTGGATGGCGTAGGTGTACAGCGTGCCCCGTCCGCTGCAGCGCCGCCACTCGATCTCCCAGGAGAAGCAACGGGGGCAGAACCGCCGCGGGTAGAAGAAGAACGCCTGGCAGCGGAGGCAGTACGGGAGCTGCAATTCGTGGCGCTTGCAAGCGTCCCAGAAGGGCTGCGTCTCGGGCGTGGGGAACGGCAGCGGGCGTTGATACTCGGCCATCGTCGTCCTCGTGTATGGCGGATGAAAGGCCAGCGCCAAAAAGAGACCGCCCCGTCGGCCGGAGGCGGACCGTCACTCGCGCGAGCCGCGAGCGCGCTCATGCTATGACGTGAACGTAAGGTGCGTCAACGGGACCGCGCGGCGGTTGTCCGTACCCACCCCCTGTGCTATGATTGCGGCCACATACGCGACGAAATTCACAAACGGTGGCGGCACTTGCTCGAAGAGTTCGGACGCGCCGGCTTTCTCCTGCTCTTCGCGTTCGCCTTTCCCCTGATTCCCATCGGCGCTTCGTTCGCCCTCGGTATCCTCCGCATCAGGCCGCGCAAGCCTGACCCCGTCAAGGACGACATCTACGAGTGCGGCGTCGAAACCGAGGGCACGGCCTGGGTGCAGTTCAATGCCCGGTACTATGTCTTCGCGCTCCTGTTCGTCGTGTTCGATATCGAGACCATCTTCCTGTACCCGTGGGCGGTGAGCCTGCGACAGGTGAAGCTGTTCGGCTTCGTCGAGGCGATGATCTTTATCGCCATCCTCCTCGTCGGCTATCTGTACGCCTGGCGCAAGCGCGCCCTGGAGTGGCGGTACTGATGACCCGCAGGCTCTCGGGCTTCGAGGTCGCCGAACGCATCCGCAGCCGCTTTCCCGACGCCGTGGTCGAGGAGACCGCCGACTGGGTCGTGCTGCGGCCCGACCAGCTCGTGGACGTGATGCGGTTCGTCAGGGACGACGAGGAGCTCGACGCCAAGTTCCTGAACATGCTTTGCGGGGTGGACCGGCTCGACGACTTCGAGGTCGTCTACCACGTGTCGTCGCTCACGAAGAACCACACCTTCGCCCTCAAGGTGCGGGCGGATCACGACCAGCCGTCGGTCCCGAGCGTCGTGCCGGTGTGGCTCGGCGCGCACCTGCAGGAGCGCGAGGTGTACGACCTCATGGGCATCCGCTTCGAGGGGCATCCATCCCTGAAGCGGCTATTCCTCTGGGAGGGCTTTCCCGGGCATCCGCTGCGGAAGGATTTCGTGCGCTTGCCCGGCGGCGAGAAGCCGGGCCTCGCCCGCTTCCCGAAGGAGCTTCCGGGACGCACGGGGAACGAATTCCGGCCCGAGCGGGGCGGCCCCGCGCACGACGCGCCCGGCGACGAGCCGTACATGAAGGACTGACATGCCGATCAAGACGGAACCGTACGTCGTCAACATCGGCCCGCAGCACCCGAGCACCCACGGCGTGTTCCGGATGCGCGTCACCATGGACGGCGAGACCATCACCGACGCCGAGATGATCGTCGGGTACCTCCACCGCAGCATGGAGAAGCTCGCCGAGGAGCGCACGTACACCCAGAACATCCCGTTCACCGACCGGATGGACTACCTGGCCGCGATGACGGGCAACCTGGGCTACTGCCTGGCCGTCGAGAAGCTCGCGGGTATCGAGGTGCCCGAGCGGGCGACCGTCCTGCGGGTCATCTTCGCCGAGCTGCAGCGCATCGCCAGCCACTGCATGGCGAACGGCGTCTTCATCAACGACTGCGGCGCCTGGCAGACCCCGCTCATGTATATGTTCCGCGAGCGCGAGAAGATTCTCGACCTGTTCGAGATGACGTGCGGCGCCCGCCTCACGACGAACTACATGCGTATCGGCGGGGTCGCCTTCGACATCCCCGACGAATTCTTGCCCCGGCTGCGCGCCCTGGTCGACGAGCTCCCGGAACGCATCGCGGAGTATGAGGAGCTCCTGATCGACAACGAGATCCTCCTCCTCCGCGGACGGGACGTGGGCGTCATCTCGAAGGAGCTCGCCGTCAACGCCTCGCTCTCCGGGCCGGTGCTCCGCTCGACGGGCATCGCCTGGGACGTGCGGAAGGGCGACCCGTACTGCGGGTACGAGACGTACGACTTCGAGATCCCCGTCGGCCACAACGGCGACGCCTACGACCGGTTCGTGGTGCGCATGGAGGAGATGAAGCAGAGCGTGCGCATCATCCGGCAGGCCATGGAGCGGCTCCCCGGCGGACCCTACAAGGCCGACGTTCCGCTGGCTCTCCGCCCGCCCCCGGGGGAGGTATACAGCCGCATCGAGTCGCCCAAGGGCGAGCTCGGGTTCTATCTGGTGAGCGACGGCGGGTCGGCGCCGTGGCGCTTCCACGTGCGCTCACCCTCGCTCATCAACCTGAGCGCCTTGCGGGAGATGGTCGTCGGACACGGAATCGCCGACGCCATCGTCGCGTTCGGCAGCATCGACATCAACGTGGGGGAGCTCGACCGATGACGCTGCTCGGCCAGTGGTACGACATCCGCGACCTATCCGAGCTCGTGGCCGGGCTCACCGGATGGCTCCGCGACACGTTCGGCGTGGGCGACGAGGTCGTGTACGTCGTCTCAGCGCTCCTGGGAGCGGCCGGGATCATGGGGTTCATCGGCGTCACCGCCATCATCAACATCTGGATCGAGCGCAGGCTCGTGGGCCGCATGCAGAACCGCATCGGCCCGAACCGCGTCGGGCCCTTCGGCCTGCTCCAGCCGGTCGCCGACGCCATCAAGCTCATCCAGAAAGAAGCGCTCATGCCCCGCGTGGCCGACCCCGTCGTGTTCACGCTCGCCCCGATTCTCGTGTTCGTGCCCGCCATCCTCGCGTGGGCCGTCCTTCCCTGGGGCGAGCGCATGACGCTGGCGAGCCTGGACGCGGGCGTACTGTTCTTCGTGGCCATGGGGACGGTGGCCGTGCTGGCCGTGTTCATGGCCGGCTGGTCCTCGAACAACAAGTTCTCCCTGCTCGGGGCGATGCGGGTCATCCCCATGCTCCTGAGCTACGAAATCCCCATCGTCCTCGCGTTGCTAGGACCCGTCCTGCTCGCCGGCACGATGAACCTGTCCGGCATCGCCCAGTGGCAGGCCGACTACCACGTGTGGATGATCTTCCTGCAGCCGCTGACCTTCCTGATCTACTTCATCTCGGCCTCCGCCGAGCTGAACCGCACGCCGGCCGACATCGCAGAGGCCGAGTCCGAGATCCTCGCCGGGTACCACACCGAGTACTCCGGCATGAAGTTCGGTCTCTTCTACGCGGTCGAGCTCGTGAACGCCCTGCTCGTCTCGGCGCTGGCAGCGTCGATGTGGTACGGCGGCTGGTATCTGTTCGAGATCGACCGCGTCGTCCCGGGGTGGCTAATCTTCATCGGCAAGACCTACGCGCTCTACTTCCTGCTCATCTGGACGCGCGGTACCCTTCCACGGTTGCGCATCGACCAGCTCGTGGCGCTGTCGTGGAAGTTCATGACGCCGCTCGCGCTCTTGAACGTGGTGCTCGTCTCCGCCGAGGTCGTCATCTGGGCGGAGACGGAAGTGAGCGCAGGCGTCATCCTCCCGCTGTCGGCGGTCGTCAACGTCGCGCTGTCGGGCGTCTTGCTCGTGGCGTGGCTTCGGTTCATGCTCGGCAGAGTGGAACGCCTTCCACGGCGACCCCGGCTGTATCGAGAGATCGCCGTGCCGCCCATCGCCGCTCCCGAGCAGCTACCCGCCCGGCCCTGACCGTGTCCGCCGGGCGGCGGAGGACGACAGACGAACGATGATCGAGGAGACCGGGATCGTCATCGCCTTCTGGGTGCTGGCGGCCACCACGATCGTGAACGCGCTGATGGTGGCGGCGGTGCGCAATCTGCTGCACGCGGTCCTCTTCCTCGTCCTCACGTTCGTCGGACTCGCCGGGCTGTTCATTACGCTCTCGGCCGACTTCGTGGCGGCGGTGCAGATCCTGGTCTATGCCGGGGCGGTGGCGGTGCTCATGGTGTTCGCCATCATGCTCACGCCCCGAGCGGCGCGCGACAACGCCGACAACGAGTTCAGCCTGCCCGCGCTGGTGCTGGCCGGCCTGATGACGGCCGTGGCCACCTTCGTGGCCATCGACGCTGACTGGCGGACGGAGGCGCCGGCAGACATCGCGGGGACGGCGGCGTCCATCGGCGACGCCCTGCTCGACCCCTTCGTCCTGCCGTTCGAGGTCGCCTCGGTGGTGCTGGTCGCGGCCATGATCGGCGCCATCGTGCTCGTACGAGAGGAGCCGTAGCGCAATGGAGATCGGGCTCGAGCACTACCTGATCGTCGGTGCGCTGTTGTTCGGCGTCGGACTCTACCTGGCGCTGGCGAAGCGCAACGCCGTCGGAGTGCTCATGGGCATCGAGCTGATGTTCAACGCCGTGAACCTGACGCTCGTGGCGTTCTCGCGCTTCGCCGTGTCGCCCAGGCCGATCGACGGCCAGGTGTTCGCGCTGTTCGTCATCGCCATCGCCGCCGCGGAGGCGGCAGTGGCGCTGGCGCTGGTCGTCGCCGTCTACCGCTTCCGGGACACCATCGACCTGACAAAGGTCAACCTGCTGCGCTGGTAAAGGGAAGGAGCGACCGAGCGCGTATGTGGGCCAAGTTCATGGAAGTTTCCAACGCCTACGTCGCCGAGACGTGGAAGGAGCTGCTCGAAACGGAGGCGATCTCGGTGCGGGTCATCCCGCCGCTCCGGGGCGCGCCCGCGTTGCGCAAGCGTGAGCTCTGGGTTCCCGACAGCAAGACCCACGTGGCCGCGGAAGTGTTGAGGAAGGTGTAAGTGAGCGAGTTTCCCGAAGGAGCGGCCTGGGCCATCTTTCTCCTGCCGGTGGCGTCGCTCGCCACCATCGCCCTCTTCACCCGAACCCGCCCGAAGTGGAGCGGCTACGTCGGCATCGCAGCGGTCGGCGGCGCCTTCATCCTGTCCCTCTTCGCCCTCAACGCCGTCGTCGACCACGATGGCCATCCGCTGCCCTACACATCCCACGAGTGGGTCACGCTCCGCTCCTTCGGGGTCGACCTGACCATCCGGCTCGGGCTGCGCCTCGACGGGCTCACGGCGGTGATGCTCATCGTGGTGACGTCCGTGTCGCTTCTCGTGCAGGTCTACTCCCAGGGCTACATGGAGCACGACTCGGGGTACACGCGCTACTTCGCGTACCTGTCGCTCTTCACCGCGTCGATGCTCGGGCTCGTGCTCGTCGACAGCGTGCTGTTCATCTACGTGTTCTGGGAGCTCGTGGGGCTCTCGTCCTACCTGCTCATCGGCTTCTGGTTCCACAAGCAGTCCGCGGCGGACGCGGCCAAGAAGGCGTTTTTGGTTACCCGGCTGGGCGACCTCGGCTTCCTGCTCGCGGTGCTGCTCATCTGGGTGAAGGCGGGCACCTTCGACATCGCCGAGATCCACGAGCTGGCGGTCGCCGGCGCGCTCAGCGCGAACGTCCTCACGCTGTTCGCGCTGGGGCTGTTCGCGGGCGCCGTCGGCAAGTCCGCCCAGTTCCCGCTGCACGTGTGGCTCCCCGACGCTATGGAGGGCCCGACGCCGGTGTCTGCCCTCATCCACGCCGCGACGATGGTGGCCGCGGGCGTCTATCTCGTGGCCCGCTTCTTCCCCGTGTACCACGTCTCGGAAGACGCCATGACGGCCGTCGCCATCGTCGGCTCCATCACGGCGGTGTTGGCCGCGACCATCGGCCTCGTGGTGACGGACATCAAGCGCGTGATGGCGTACTCCACGATCAGCCAGCTCGGGTACATGATGCTTTCTCTCGGGGTCGGCGGGTACGTCGCCGCCATCTTCCATCTATTCACGCACGCCTTCTTCAAGGCGTTGCTTTTCCTGGGCGCGGGCAGCGTCAACCACGCCACGAACACGTTCGACATGCGCAAGATGGGCGGCCTCGCCCGGGCGATGCCCGTGACCTACGCGACCCTCATGGTGGCGTCGCTGAGCCTCGTGGGCGTGTTCCCGTTCGCCGGGTTCTGGTCGAAGGACGAGATCTTGACCGACGCCTGGCACGACGAGAAGGCGGTGTTCTTCGCCGCCCTCGCCGTCGTCTTCCTGACCGCGGTGTACACGTTCCGGATGATGTTCATGACGTTCCATGGCGAATACCGTGGCGGCGAGCCCGCGGAGCCGGGCCACGGCGCCGGACACGGCCAGCCTGGCGAACCGGGGCTCACCATGCTGCTGCCGCTCATCGCCCTCGCGGTGCCCGCGTTCGCCGCAGGGTTCGCCAACGCGCCGGGCGCCAAAGCCATCGAGTTCCTACTGGAGGGCGCCCTGCCCGAAGGAATCGAACTGCACGCCGCTGAGTTCAATCTCGGCGTCGCCGCCTCGTCGACTGCGCTCGCGCTGGCCGGCATCGGCGTCGCATGGGCCATCTACGCGGCGCGCATCGTGTCCGCCGAATCCATCCGCGCCGCGCTCGCGCCGGTGCACGCGGTCATCGAGCGCAAGTACTACCTCGACGACCTCTACGAGCGCGTCATCGTGGCCAGGGGCGTCTACGGCACGCTCGCCCGGGCGCTGGCGACGTTCGACGAGCGGGTCGTGGACGGCGCGGTGAACGGGGTCGCCACGCTGGCGCGCTCGTTCGGCTCGGGGGTGCGGCAGTTGCAGACGGGACAGATGCAGGCGTACGGGGTCATCGCCCTCGTGGGCCTGCTCATCGGCGTCGCCGTGATGCTGGCGACGACCGGATAGACGGAGGGGGAAGCGCTGCTCACGTTCCTGGTCTTCTTCCCGGCGCTGGGCGCCCTCGCCATCGCCACGCTCCCGAAGGAGAGCAACGGCGCGCCGCGGCTGTTCGCCGCCGGCGTCACCGGAACGGTTCTCGTGGTGGCGGGCGTGCTCTTCGGGCTCTACGACCGAGAGAGCGCTGAGGTGTTTCAGTTCGTCGAGCGCTTCACCTGGATCGACGCCGGCGACGCCGGCTTCGAGGTGCAGTATCTGCTCGGGGTCGACGGCCTGAGCGCCATGCTCGTTCTGCTCACAGCCTTCCTCTTCGTCGTCGCCGTGCTCGTGTCCTGGGACATCGAGCTGCGCCCGCGCGAGTACTTCATGTGGCTGCTGGTGCTCGAGACCGGCGTCATGGGCGTGTTCACGTCGCTCGACCTCATCCTGTTCTTCCTGTTCTGGGAGGTCGAACTCGTACCCATGTACTTCCTCATCTCGATCTGGGGAAGCGGCCGCAAAGAGTACTCGGCGATGAAGTTCGTGCTGTACACCATCGCCGGCTCCGCGCTGATGCTAGCCGGCATCCTGGCGCTGGGCTTCTCGGCCGAGCCGCGCACCTTCGACATGGTCGCCCTTCGTGGAGCCGACATCGGCGCGTCGCTCGTACCACTGTGGGCCATCTTCTTCTTGCTGCTGGCGGGCTTCGCCGTGAAGCTGCCCGTCGTGCCGTTGCACACGTGGCTCCCCGACGCCCACACCGACGCGCCCACCGCAGTGTCCGTCATCCTCGCGGGCGTGTTGCTCAAGATGGGCGGCTACGGCATCATCCGCATCCCGGTGTCGATCCTCCCCGACACCGCGAAGGACTACGCCGCCCTGCTCGCGGGATTCGCCGCCGCGAGCATCATCTACGGCGCTCTCGTGACGTTGCGCCAGACGGACCTCAAACGGCTCATCGCGTACTCCAGCGTGAGCCACATGGGTTACGTGCTCCTCGGGGTCGCAGCCGTGGGCGGGGGCGCGGCGCAGGTGGGGCTCACGGGCGCCGCCCTGCAGATGTTCACCCACGGCGTCATCACGGGCCTGCTGTTCGTCATGGTGGGCCTGCTGTACGACCGCACCCACACGCGCGCCATCGCCGAGATGCGGGGGATGGCGCACCACGCGCCCGTGATCGCGACCGTCATGGTGATCGCGTCGCTGGCGTCGTTGGGCCTGCCGGCGATGGCGGGATTCTGGGCAGAGCTGCTGGTGTTTCTCGGCGCCGCCGAGAAGTTCACCCTGCCAGCCATCCTCGCGGTCTTCGGCATCCTGCTCAGCGCGGGCTATCTCCTCTGGATGGTCCAGCGCGTCTTCTTCGGCGAGGCCGACGAGCGCTGGCGCGGCCTGGGTGACGCCACCCGATGGTGGGAGCAGCTCGCCATGGGC
>DATLZC010000232.1:0-2394 GCA_035574215.1 Dehalococcoidia bacterium
CTCCGCCGCGCACTGCGCCGGCAACAGGCGCGCGAAGACTTCGTTCCCCAGAAGGCGCCCTCGCGGCGTGAGGCGGATGTGTCCGTCGGAGCGCTCGAGCAGGCCGTGGGCGAACAGCTCCGGGAGCTCGGCGGCGTACACCTCCTCGAAGGGCCGGCCGTGGCGGCGCTCGAACGCCGCCAGGTCCACGCCCTCGACGAGCCGCAGCCCCAGAATCGCCGTCTCCGCCATCTGCAGCTCCGGCGGCTCGCGCTCCACCGACGCCACCTGACGCATGGTCGTCGGCCCGCCGCCCTGCGACGCCTCCCACGTCTCGTTCACCGCCGCCAGGTAGCGCGACGGCAGCCGCTCGTTGGCGAACCGCACGCCATCGACGTACGAATGCGCGCCCGCGCCGACGCCGAGATACTCCTCGTTGCGCCAGTACACCAGGTTGTGGCGGCACCGGCGTCCGGGCTTCGCCCAGTTGGAGAGCTCGTAGTGCTCGTAGCCGGCTTCGGCGAGCATCCGCTCCGTGAGCTCGTACATGTCCGCCTGCAGGTCCGGATCGGGCGCAGGCTTCCGTCCGCGGGCGACGTCGCGCGCCAGCGCCGTGCCCTCCTCGACGGTGAGCGCGTAGACCGACAGGTGCTCGGGCTCCAGGCGGAGCGCCTCCTCCAGATTGCGGAGCCAGCCGTCGAGCGTCTGGCCGGGCAGACCGAAGATGAGGTCGAGGTTGAGGTTGTCGAATCCCGCAGCCCGCGCGGCGGCGACCTCCCGGCGCACGTCGTCAGCCGTGTGGATGCGCTCGAGCGCGCGCAGCTCGGCGTCGTCGAAGCTCTGCACGCCGAAACTCAGGCGATTCACCCCGAGGGCGCGCAGGCCTCGAAGGTACGCCTCGTTCACCGTCCCCGGGTTCGCCTCGAGCGACCACTCGACGTCGGGCTCGAGCCGGAAGCATTCGCGGATGGTGGCGGCGACGCCGGCGAGCTCCTCGAGCGGCGTCAGGCTCGGCGTGCCGCCCCCGAAGTACACCGTCGGGACGGGCCGCGAGCCGAGCGACCGCGCCCAGAGCCGCAGCTCACGGTCGAGCGCGCGGTCGTAGGCCGGGATGAGGTGGTCCTGACCCGGGTAGGAGTTGAAGTCGCAGTAGCCGCACTTGGCGGTGCAGAACGGGATGTGCACGTAGAGGCTCAGGGGCGCCGTCACGCCCGCATCGTAGCGCGCGGGCGCGCGGGGCCGCCACCGGCCTCACCGCGCGCGGGGCGTGAAGACGTCGTTGACGGCGTCGCCGAGCAGGTTGAACGCCAGGATGAGCGTCCCGACCACCGACGCGGGCACGGCGATGAGATAGGGATGCTCGCTGAACGCGCGGATGGACGTGGAGGCGTCGTAGATCATCACCCCGAAACTCGGGTGCGGCGGCTGGATGCCGACGCCGAACCACGTGAGCAGGATCTCCGAGCCGGCGATGGCGCCGAGCCCCGACGACACGCTGACGATCACCAGATTGCTCACGTTGGGCAGCAGGTGCCGCGTGATCACCCGGAAATCGCTCGCCCCCAGCGCCCGCGCCGCGGTCACGTAGTCGGTCTCGCGGAGCGCCAGCACCTGCGAACGGATGACTCGTGCGCCGCCCACCCACGAGAAGAGCGACAGCGCCCCGAAGATGAGGAAGTAGTCCGGCGCGCCGGAATCGCGGATGCCTCCGATGCCGGTCCACTCCTCGACCCGCTTCGCCCACACATCCACGCGGTCGCCGAGGGCGGCGTTGATGAGGATCAGCATGGGCAGGCCAGGCAGCGCGAAGAAGACGTCGCCCGCCCGCATGATCAGCGTGTCGACCCAGGTGCCCCCGCGATACCCCGCGAGCAGCCCGAGGCCCACTGCGAGCACGATGCCTCCGGTGAACAGCGTCGCGACGGTGACGATGACCGTGGTCTGCATCGACCACAGCGAGCGGCTGAGCAGGTCGCGTCCCAGGCGGTCGGTGCCGAAGGGATGCGCCAGCGACGGGCCCTGGAACGTGGCGTCGAGGTTCTGCTCCGCGAAGTCGTAGGGCGACACCCACGGCGCGAGGATGCCCGCCGCATAGAAGATGGCGATCACCACGAGCGCGACCACGGCGATGCGCTTGCGCAGCAGCCGGCGCACCGCCAGCGCCGTCGGGCTGCGGCCGCGGACCGCGGGCTCCTCCATGGCCATGGCGGCGGTGGTCACGTCTGCGTCCCCCGTCCGCTGATACGCACCCGCGGGTCGATGAAGGCGTAGGCCACGTCGACCACGATGTTGATGACCATGAAGGCGGCCGCGATCATCAGCACCAGCGCCAGCAGTAGGTCGTAGTCGCGGTCGTTGACGGACTCGAACGCGAGCCGGCCCGCGCCGGGAATGCCCCACAGCGTCTCGACGAAG
>DATLZC010000233.1:0-2676 GCA_035574215.1 Dehalococcoidia bacterium
GCCGGATGTACTCCACGCCCTCGCACGAAATCCTGCCCCGAAAGTCCACGTACACGACCTTGTACTGCCATCCGTCCATGATGCGCTCCTTCCCTCGGTGGCGCTGAACGGACGCTGGCTGGCCGCGCGCGCCGGCGGCAGGGGCCCGGATCCATCTTCTCATGTCCGTGGAACGCCCGTGGGCCGGCTTTCGGGCTCAGTCGCCCCGGCGCGAGATCTCCCCCGCGCGCACGACGAAGACCGTCGCGCTCGCGAGGAAGCTGGCGTCGAAGCGATCGGCGTCGGCGGACGTGATGACGCACTGGTCGGCGTGGACGCTCTCGAGGACGGTCGCGCGCCGCTCCTCGTCGAGCTCCGAAAGGATGTCGTCGAGGAGCAGGACGGGCTCCTCCCCCGTCTCGTCGCGCAAGCGGGCGGCCTCGGCGAGGCGGAGCGCGAGGGCGATGGTGCGCTGCTGACCGCGGGACGCGTAGCTGGCCGCCGGGCGCCCCATGAGCTCGATGGCGATGTCGTCCCTGTGGGGACCCGCGAGCGTGACGCCGGCGCCGATGTCGCGGGCGCGGGCGGCCTCGCACGCCTCGCGCAACGCGGCCCGCGCCTCCTCCAGCGAGGCGCCAGCGAGCCGGTCGGCGTCCCATCCGGGCGCGAACTTCGGCTCGTACCGAAGCGCCAGCCGTTCGCCGGCCCCGAGGCGCTCCTGCGCCTCCGCCGCGCGGCGCGCCACGCTCTCCATGGCCCGGGCGCGGGCCACGGCGAGCAGCGCGCCGTCGCGGGCCAGCTCCTCGTCCCAGAAGAACAGCTCATCGGACTGCGACAGCCCCTCCTGGATGCGGCGAAGGAGGGCGTTCCGTTGCGTCAGCACCTTCGTGTACCGGGAGAGCGCGGCGGCGTAGGCCCGGTCGGTCTGGGAGAGCATGGTGTCGAGGAAGCGCCGCCGCTCGGAGGGCGAGCCGGTGACCAGCGCCAGATCGTCGGTGGTGAACAGCACCGCGTTGATCTGGCCGACGACGTCCTGCTGGCGGCGGGCGAGCCCGTTGACCTTGAGGCGCTTCGACGCGAGCATTCCGTGGGTGCCCTGACGCCCGATGATGGCGATCTCGATGGTGACGTCGCCCGCGCGGCGCTCCGCGACGCCGACCAGCCTTGCCACGGGCTGGGGCGTCTCGCGCGCTTCGTCGTTGATGAGCTCGGCGTCGGTCAGCGCGCGGGGCGACTTCGTCGTCGCGAGGAGGAACAGCGCCTCCAGGAGGTTGCTCTTGCCCTGGGCGTTCGATCCCAGCACCAGCACGCGCCCGCCGGGGAGATCGAGGTCCTGACGCCGGTAGTTCCGGAAGTTCGTGAGGGACAGGCGCCGGATGCGCACGCCTGCAGTTTACAGGTCCGCCTGAACGGGGGCGATCCGCAGGCGGATGGGGCCGTTCGCAGGGGCGTCGACGACGTCGACGGGACGCGCGAAGACGTCCCGGAGCGCGGCGACCAGCGTCTCCGGCGCAGGGGGCGTCTCAGCGGTGATGTCGAGCGCCGCCTCGTCGGCCTGGAAGCTCCGCACCGGAGCCGCGCGCACGCCCTCCAGGCTGGCCAGCGCCCGCTGGAGGTCCATAAGGCCCTGAAAGCCGGGCACGCCCGTGACGACGAGCTCGATGGTCCGCAAGTCCGGGGCCCGGGCGACCGGTTCGCTGGTTGGGCCCGCGCGGCGCTCGAGGGCGGCGAGCCGGTCGGCGAGCTCGTCGAGCCGCAGGGCGAGCGCTTCCTGCGCGGCAGCGAGGGCCTCGATGCGCTGGGTCAGCGGCGCGAGGTCGGCGGCGGACGGAGCTTCGGCTTGCGCGAGCAGCGCCTCCACACGCGCGAGGGCGTCGCGAAGAACGCGCAAGGCCTCGGCGAACGCGTCGGCGGGCGAGGGACGGGAAACGGGCTGTGTCATGAAGGCAGGCGTCCGGGGCTCTCTCGTGGTCCTTCCGCCAGCATACATCGGCCGCGGCGGGCGGGACACGTCTCCGGCGTCACCCTGACAGCGTGGGCGGAAGGACTCTGTACGCAGGCGGGCGCCGCCCGTAGGATGCGCATTCGGGAGGCGACATGAAGTACGACGTCATCGTAGTCGGGGGAGGCGCGAGCGGCGCCGTCATCGCGGCCCGGGTGTCCGAAGACCCGAAGCGGTCGGTACTGCTGTTGGAGGCGGGACCGTATTACCGCACGGCCGACGAGATGCCCGAGGACCTGCTCAACGGCAACGACAACTCCTACTGGGCGCACGACTGGGGATACGAGGCGGAGACGAGGCCCGGCGGCCGAAGGGTGCACCAGCCCGCGGGCCGGGTCGTGGGCGGCTCCTCCGCCGTCAACACCGCCATCGCCCTCCGGGGCGTGCCCGAGGACTACGACGAATGGGCCGCCATGGGCAACCCGGAGTGGTCGTGGGAGAAGGTGCTGCCGTATTTCATCCGGCTCGAGCGCGACCTGGACTTTCCGGACAAGCCCTATCACGGCGACAGCGGACCCATCCCCATCCGCCGGTATCGGGAGCACGAGCTCGTGCCCGTTCAGCGGGCGTTCCTCGAGGCGATGCGCGACCTCGGCGTTCCCGAGACGCCCGACAACAACGATCCGCAGTCCACGGGACTGGGCTTCCACCCCATGAACAAGGACAAAGACGGGCGGACCCGGATGAGCGTCGCC
>DATLZC010000234.1:0-15602 GCA_035574215.1 Dehalococcoidia bacterium
CAGCTCGCGAATGTGGTACGCCTCGATGGGCTCCGGCGCGTCGGTTCCGCCGTAGCCGCGCTGATCCGGGGCCACGGCGCGGAACCCTGCCTCGGCCAGCGCCCGAAGCTGATGCCGCCACGAATACCAGCATTCGGGGAATCCGTGCAGCAGCAGGACCAGCGGGCCCTGTCCCTCCTCGGCGATGCGCATGCGGATGCCGTTGCTCTCGATAGTGCGCAGGGTCGGTCCTGCCATGGCGCCTCCCTTTCCTCATGCCTGCGCGGCGCGGCGCCGCGCGGCGCACGCTTCTTTCGTACCACGGTCTTTGCGCTGTGGCTACCGCCGGCACGCTCGCCGCGCGGGTAGACTGACGGTATGGCCGAACGTAATCCGCTCGAGACGGGACGGGAGCTGGCTCAAAAGGCCTACCTGCGCGCCGACCGGGTGATCGACGAGGGCCAGCGTCGCGTCGTGCGCCTGTTCTGGCTGTTCCTGCCCGAATCGTCCATCGCGCGGGACCTGCGCTTCGAGCACGTGCTCGTCTCGCGCTTTCTCTCCGACGCGGGGCAACAGGCGCTGGCGTACGGGGCGCTCATCGCCGTCATGCGGCGGGGCGGCTCGGCCCTCGATGCGGCCATGCTCGGGGTCGCGGCCTTAGCGCCCGCAGCCGCCCTCGGCCTGTACGGTGGCGCCGTCGCCGACGCCCTGCCCAAGCGGGTCGCCCTGGCCGCCGTCTACAACCTCCAGGCGCTCCTGTGCTTCCTCGTCCCCATCCTGGCGGGCGTCGACCTCCCGGCCATGGTCTTCCTCCTGTTCGCGGTCAACGCTCTCGGGCAGGTGTCCGGGCCCTCGGAGTCGGCGGTGCTGCCGCTCATCGCCTCCCGCGAGCAGCTCGCGACGGCGGCGTCGCTCGTCAACCTGGCTTCGTCCGCGGGCACGGCGTTCGGCACGGCCCTGCTGGCCCCCGTCATCGTCCGCGTGTTCGGGGTCACCGCCATGCTCTACGTCTCCGGCGCGCTGTTGCTCCTGGCAGCGACGAGGGTGTTCGACCTGCCGACCCACGAGCGTCCAGGGCCTATCCCGCGGCGCATCTCCGTCGCAGGCGTCCGCAGCGCGCTCTCGTGGCTCATCCGCGAGCCGGCCGTCGGCACGATGATCCTCGTCGCCGTGCTCGCCGGCACCGCGAACGTCGTTATCCAGACACTGGCGCCTCGTTATGTCCAGTCCGCCCTCCACGTCGACGCCGCAGACGCCGTCTACGTCTTCGGCCCCTCGGTCGCGGGTCTGCTTCTCGCCCTCGCGGCCGGCCCCACCCTCATTCGCCGCCACGGCGAGCGCCTGACGGCCATCGCCGGCGTTTCTGTCACCGCGTCCTCGCTCGTGCTGCTCGGGATGATCGGGCCGGTGGCGAGCGTCGTCGATCCGTTGAATCCGCTGCGCACGCTCGATGTCACGGGGTTCGCGCTGAGCGAGCGGCTGCGGACGGCGGCGCTGCTGGCGCTTCCCCTGGGATTTGGCGTCACCCTCACGACGACGTCGGTCCAGACCTACCTGAACCGGCGCGTCCCCCACGCCTACCAGGGTCGAGCCTTCGCGCTGCAGAGCACCCTCAAGAACGGCGCCGCCATCGTGCCTCTCCTCACGCTCGGCGGCGCGGCCACCGCCTTCGGCGTCGAGCGCGTCCTGCTCGCATCGCCGGTCGTGCTCTTCGGCCTGGCGGTGGGACTCGTCGTGCTCAGCGCGCGGCTTTCGGGCATGCCGCCGCGCAAGGGACTCGAGGTGCTCGCGTCGTTCTGGGAGGAGCCGGCCGAGACGCGCGGCTTCGAGCCAGCGCTCGGCTAGAAGGTGTCGGGGCAGAAGGGCGCGTATCGCGTGCGCCACATCGCGTCCCACAGGTCCAGCCGCGCGCCCGGCGAAGCTTCCGCCCGGCCCCACGCCACGGTCTGGCTAGGGGCGACCTGCCCGAACAGCAACTGCGCGAGCGTCGAGATGGGCATGTCGAGCTCGGGCTCCTCGTCCGTCCGGACGACGCTCGCTCTCTCTGAGCCCGCGTCGAGCGCCCAGCGGCCCTCGTTCCACGGACACAGGGCGTCGCGCACACGGAAGACCACGCGGCCCTCCGCGCCGTACGGTCGCAGCGGCAGCGCGCGCTCGACGTCGATGATGCGCGCCATGAGGTGATCTCGCATCGTGAGCCCTAGCCGGCGCGGCTCGAGAAGCAGATGGAACGCCGGGTCGTCCACCGGGAGCTCGACGATGACGCGCGCTACGAGGTCGAACGACGCGAAGAAGTCCCACATCGCGCGGTACGCGCTCGCGGTGAGCCACACGTAGTCTCGGACGTAGAGGCGCTGGCCCGGCGGGCCGTCGTCTCGAAGGGACGGATTGCCGCGCTCCTGCGCCGCGAGACTCCACACCACATACCCGGCGGGTTCGCCACCCTCCTCGCAGACCGCGACGTGCGGCGCGCCCGGCGGCTGGCGACCGAAGACGCGATGCTCCCACATCGCGGGAGCGCGGTGCAGATAGCCGTTGCGTGGAGCCGAGAACGCCCGATACAGGCGATCGAGGAGCGGGGTCTCATCCTTCGAGGCCTTACGGAACCTTCCTCTGGCAGCGGGCGCGTCGGGCGCGAACGCGATGCCGCGCGGGTCGATCACCGCGGTCAGGGTGGCCGACGCGACGGCGTATCCGTAGCGCTGGTAGATGGCGGCCTGCGACGCCAGAAGGATCGCGAGAGGCTCCATCCGCCGCTCGTAGCGCCGCCGAAAGTCCGCCTCGACGATGCGCCGCAGATACCCGCGCCGCCGGTACCCCGGGTGGGTGCCGACGACGGTGACGCCGGCCGCCGGCGCCTTGCCGCCGTTCAGCCGCACCACGAACGGAAAGGCCGCGTAGCTCGTGGCCAGCTCCCCGTCCTCGAAGCCGCACAGAGTCCATTCCGGCTGCAGACGCCCGCTGACCCGGTCGGCCTCGGGCGGCGCATCGCTGGCGAACACGGCGACCACCATGTCGTCGAGCAGGGGCAGTTCTTCCGGCGTGAGGGGACGAATCTCGAACGTCACGGCGCCTCCGCGTGACGGGAAGTATACCAATGGGCCGGGTCGGCGAACCGCCGGCTCGACCCGTCGAAGCGCTGCGGCGCGAGTAGGACGCCGCTCAGAAGCGGTTCAGCGGCCGGCCCGCGGCCAGATATTCCCTCATCAGCCGCGCAGCGTCATCCGACCGCATGGTGCGCCAGAACGCGTCCTGCTCGAGCCGCAACGCCTCCTCCAGCGGGAGTTCGACCCCCTCCCAGACGCAGCGTTTGATGAGAGCGACGCTGAGCGGCGGCCGTTTCGCGAGCTCGGCGGCGAGCGCCAGCGCTTCCTCCAGGAGCCGCGAGGGCTCCACCGCTCGGTGGACGAGACCCAGGCGCTCGGCCGTCTCGGCGTCGACGGCGTTGCCGAGCAGCATCAGCTCGAGCGCCCTCGCGACGCCGATGAGGCGCGCCATCCGCTGCGTGCCCCCGGCGCCCGGAAGAATCCCCACGCGGACCTCCGGCAGGCCGATGACGCCGCCCTTCGCCATGAGGCGGAAATCGCACGCCAGGGCCAGTTCGCACCCGCCACCCATGGCGACGCCGTTGATGGCCGCGATGACCGGCTTCGACAGCCGCTGTAGCTTCAGGAGCATGCGGTGCATGGGATGCAGCTCCGGCCCGGAGCCAACGGACGCGCGCTCCCTGGCGGCGTCCCCCACGCGGACGAGCTCGCCGACGTCGTAGTGCATGATGAACACGCCATCCACGCCTCCCGTCAGCACCAGAGACCGTACGCCGGCGTCGGCGTCGACCGCGTCCGCCAGGTCGTCCAGTTCGGCCACCATCGCGCCGTTCAGGAGATTCGCCGGTGGGTTCGTCAGCGTCGCGATCGCAGTAGGGCCCTCGCGCTTCACATCCATGAATCGGTACTCGCTCACGATTCGCGCTCCTCTCCGCCCCGGAAGGCAGGTGAACTCAACGACGCCCGGCGGTATGCTCCGACCCGGACGGCCCGTTGTCAACGCGACGTCCTGGCAGGAGCCTGTATGGGGACGCCGAAAGTCCTGGTCGAACGGCGCGGTCGCACGCTGCTCGTGACCATCAATCGCCCCGAGGTCCGCAACTGCGTGGACGGCGAGACGGCGCAGGGTCTGTTCGAGGCCGTCGACCTGTTCCGGGGAGACGACACCCTCGACACGCTGGTGCTGACCGGCGCGGGCGACGTCGCGTTTTGCGCGGGCGCGGACCTCAAGAACCTGGGCAGCCTCAACGCCAGGCCGGGCGCGGCCGCGTCGGGGCCGATGGGGATTTCGCGCATCACGGACGTGGGGAAGCCCACCATCGCCGCCGTCAACGGCTACTGCGTGGCAGGCGGGCTCGAGCTCGCCCTCTGGTGCGACTTCCGCATAGCAGCCAGCAACGCGCGCTTCGGCGTGTTGAACCGCCGCTGGGGCGTCCCCCTGGTCGACGGCGGCACGCAGCGCCTTCCGCGGGTCGTCGGCATGGGCAACGCCCTCTATCTCATCGAGACCGGGGCGCTCATCGACGCCGCGCACGCATGGCGCATCGGGCTCGTGCAGGAGGTGGTTCCAGAGGGCGAGGCCGTCGACCGCGCGCTCGCCATCGCGGCCACCATGTCGACCTATCCCCAGACGGCTATCTGCAACGACCGGAGAGCCGCGCTCGAAGGCGTGGCGCTGCCGCTCCCCGAGGGCCTGCGGTTGGAGGTGGAGGTCCACCGCGATACCATGGCGGACCCGGCGGTCGGCGAGCGGCTGCGACGGTTCGCGGCCGGAGAACGGCCCCGGCCCATCGAACCGCCGCCGGCGCCGTAGTACAATGCCGCCGCCACCGGAGACGAAGTCGTGACCGCTCGCGCGTCTGTCCGACCCCCGAAGCTCACGCTGACCCGCAGCGACCTGCTCCGCCTGTACGAGACCATGGTCCTGATTCGGGCGTTCGACCAGCGGTTCGCCGCCTTGGTCGCGCAGGGGAAGTTCAGCGGCGTCGGGCATCTGTACGTGGGACAGGAGGCGGTCGCCGCGGGCGTCTGCGCCGCTCTCCAGCCCGACGACTACGTGACCTCGACGCACCGTGGCCACGGGCATTGTCTGGCGAAGGGTGTCGACCCGAACGAGATGATGGCGGAGCTCTTCGGCCGGGCCACGGGCACCTGCAAGGGGAAGGGCGGCTCGATGCATATTGCCGACTTCCGGAAGGGGATGCTGGGCGCGAACGGCATCGTCGGCGCAGGCCTGCCCATCGCCTGCGGCGCCGCCCTCACCGCTAAGCTCACCGGCTCGGGTAGAATCGCCGTCGCGTTTTTCGGCGACGGCGCCGCCAACATCGGTGCCTTCCACGAAGCCCTGAACCTCGCGTCCATCTGGAAGCTTCCCGTGGTCTTCGTGTGCGAGAACAATCGCTACGGCGAAGCCACGCCCGTCGAGTACGCCCTCGCCGCCGACCACGTGGCCGACCGCGGCGCCGCGTACCGCATGCCCGGGCTCATCGCAGACGGACAGGACGTGCTCGACGTCTACCAGAAGGCGCGCGAGGCCGTGGCGCACGCTCGCTCAGGAGCCGGGCCGGTCCTCCTCGAGTGCGAGACCTATCGCTACTTCGGGCACTTCGTGGGCGACCCCGCGCGGTACCGCTCGGCGGACGAACTCGAGTGGTTCCGGTCGCGCGACTGCATCGCTCGCTTCCGCGAGCGTCTGACGCGGGATCACCGCATTCCGAAGGAGCGGCTCGACGAGATCGACGCCGCCGTCGAGCGGCGCATCGACGACGCCGTCGCGTTCGCCGAAGCCAGTCCGCTTCCCGATGTCGCCGACATCACGACCGACGTCTACGGGCGGTATCCCTGATGACCACGGACCGCGCGCTCAGCTTCCGCGAAGCGATGACGGAGGCACTGCGTCTCGAGATGCGGCGCGACCCGGCCGTGATCCTCATGGGCGAGGACGTCGCGGGCGGGGCCGGCCGCGACGCCGAGGGCCTCTCGGAGGCCTGGGGTGGCGCCTTCGCCGAGTACAAGGGCCTCTACCGCGAGTTCGGCCCGAACCGCGTGCTGGACACCCCGATCTCGGAGATGGGGTATCTGGGCGCGGCGGTCGGGGCTGCGGCCACGGGCCTCCGTCCCGTCGTCGAGCTCATGTTCGTCGACTTCATCGGGGTGTGCCTCGACCAGCTCATGAACCAAGCGGCGTTCCTCAGGTACATGTCGGGCGGGCGCGCGTCCGCGCCGCTCACGCTCATCACCCACATCGGGGCCGGCGTCGGCATGGCGGCTCAGCACTCGAAGGTGCTGTACTCGTTCTTCGCTCACATCCCCGGGCTCAAGGTCGTCGCGCCTTCTTCCGCCCGCCAGGCGAAGGGGCTGCTCACCGCCGCCATCCGGGACGACGACCCGGTCGTCTTCTGCGTACACAAGCTCCTGCTCGGACAGTCCGAACCCGTGCCCGAGGAAGCCTTCGAGGAGCCCATCGGCCGGGCGCGTCTGTTGCGCGAGGGGCGCGACGTGACCCTCGTGGGCGTGGCGCTGACCGCGCGCACATGCCTCGACGCCGCGGCCGCGCTGGAGGCGGACGGCGTGGACGCGGAGGTCATCGACCTTCAGAGCCTGTCGCCCCTCGACGAGCGCACGATCCTGGAGTCCATGGCGAAGACGGGCCGCGCCGTGATCGTGGACGAGGATTTCCCCCGGTGCGGCGTCGCGGCCGATGTGGCCGCCCTGATCGCCGAGAAGGCGTTCGACCACCTCGACGCCCCCGTCCGCACGGTGACGGCGCCCCACGCGCCTGTGCCCTTCAGCCGGCCCCTCGAGATGGCGTTCATCCCTTCCGCCGCCAGGGTCCGCGAAACGGCGCTCTCACTGTTGTAGCGAGCGACGATGGATCCGGAACGAAGAGGGGGCCGCTGGACGACGAAGACGGCCGTGGACGTTGCGCGCTAGCCCAGCCCCAGGCGCGCGAAGGCGTCGTCCACGTAGCGAACGAAGTAGCCGTAGTCGAACAGCTCGTCGAGGTCGCGCGCGGTCAGACGCGAAGCGACCTCGGGGTCGCGCTCCAGCAGACCGCGGAACGGCGTCCGCTCTTTCCAAGCGCGCATGGCGTTGCGCTGCACCACGGCGTAGGCGTCGGTGCGCGACATCCCCTTCTCGACGAGCGCGAGGAGCACCCGCTGGGAGAACACCAGGCCCTGCGTGAGCTCGAGGTTCTCCCGCATCCGCTCGGGGTACACCTGCAGGCCGGCCACCACGTCCGTGAACAGCGCGAGCATGTAGTCGAGCGCGAGGCAGGCGTCCGGCAGCACGATGCGCTCCGCCGACGAGTGCGAGATGTCGCGCTCGTGCCAGAGGGCGACATTCTCGTACGCGGTGAGGGTGTACCCGCGGAGCACGCGCGCCAGTCCACAGATGCGCTCGCACTTCTCTGGGTTGCGCTTGTGAGGCATCGCGCTCGACCCGGTTTGTCCCTCGCCGAACGGCTCCTCCGCTTCGAGCACCTCGGTGCGCTGCAGGTGGCGGATCTCCGTCGCGAAGCGCTCCAGCGACGCGCCGATGAGCGCGAGCGTGGCGACGAACGCGGCGTGGCGGTCCCGCGGCACCACCTGTGTGCTGATCGGCTCCACCGCGAGCCCGAGGCTCCGCAACGCGGTCTCCTCCACGTCGGGCGGCATCGTGGCGTGGGTGCCCACGGCGCCGCTCAGCTTGCCGACGGCGACCTCGGCCTTGGCGTCCGCGAGCCGCCGCTGCTGACGGCGCACCTCGCTCACCCAGCCCGCCAGCTTCAGACCGAAGGTGGTGGGCTCCGCATGCACGCCGTGCGTCCGTCCGATGCACAGCGTGTCCTTGAACTCCACCGCGCGGCGTTCCAGCGTCTCCCGCAGGGCCGCGAGGTCGCGCTCGAGCAGCTCCGCCGCCTCCCGCAGTTGCAGCGCCGTCGCGGTGTCCCAGACGTCCGACGACGTGGCCCCCAGATGGACCCAGCGCCCCTCCGGGCCCAGACTGTCGGCTACCGACCGCAGGAACGCGGTCACGTCGTGCTGCGTCGTCTTCCAGTAGCGCCAGATGGCGTCGATGTCGAACCGAGCTTTACGGCGGATGGCCTCAGCATCTTCGCGGGGGACGACGCCCTTCTCGGCCCACGCGTCGACGATGGCGAGCTCGACGTCCAGCCACTTCTGGAACTTCGTCTCCTCCGACCAGATACGGGCCATCTCCGGCCGGCTGTAGCGCTCGATCACAGGAACTCCTCCCGTACCGGCGAGAAGATGTCGACGCAGACGGCGTCCTCGAGCGCCTCGACGACGTGAGGGACGCCGCCCGGCGCGAGGTACGAATCGCCCGCCCGGAGCTCGCGGGTTTCGTCGCCGATGCGGCAGCGGATACGGCCGCTGACCACGTAGCCGACCTGCTCGTGGGGGTGCGTGTGCTCGGGAACGACGGCGCCCCGGGACAGCGTGATTTCGACGAGCGTGGTGCGCTCGCCGCTGCTGAGCGTGCGTCGCGTCACGCCTGGGAACATGGCGACCGCTCGGGCGTCGTCACGCGCGGCGAACATGGCTTCGCTCTCCGCCGCCACTGTACTGCACCGCCGGGCTGCGAAACAGCGTCCCTACGCGGACGCGAGCTCCTCTCGATACGCCTGGTAGCGCCGCCGGATGTCCTCGTGCTTCAGCGACAGGATGGACGCGGCGAGCACGGCGGCGTTCCGCGCGCCCCAGGCGCCCACCGCCACCGTCGCCACCGGCACGCCCGGAGGCATCTGAGCGATCGAGTACAGCGCGTCCACGCCCTTCAGGTCCGACGACGCAAGAGGGACGCCGATGACGGGAAGCCAGGTGTAGGCCTTGACCACGCCGGGCAGGGCGGCCGCCCCGCCAGCCGCCGCGATGATGACCTCGACGCCGGCGTCCGCCGCTCCCCGCGCGAACGCCGCCACGTTGTCCGGCGTGCGGTGCGCCGACATCACGTGCACTTCGTGAGGAATCTCGAGCTTCGAGAGCAGGTCGACGCACCCTTGCATGACCTCCATGTCGGAACGGGAACCCATGACGATGGCCACCAGTGCGCTCACGCTCGCGCTCCTTCCGGAATCACGCCGATGTCTCTCCGATAGTGCATCCCCTGGAAGCGGATGCGCTCGATATTGCGGTACACCTTCTCCCGAGCCTCCGCGATGGTCGCGCCCGTCGCCGTCACGGCGAGCACGCGCCCGCCGCCGGTGACGAGCGCGCCGTCGTCGCGCCGCCGCGTCCCCGCATGGAAGACCAGCACATCGGGGTCGACGTCGTCCAGCCCCTCGATGGGGAACCCCGTCTCGTACGGCCCCGGATAGCCGCCCGAGGCGAGCATGACGCACACAGAGGCGCCGTCATCCCATTCCACGGGCGTTTCGGCGAGCCGGTTCTCCACGACGGCTAGGCACACCTCCAGGAGATCGGACCTCATACGGGGAAGCAGGGCCTCGGCCTCGGGGTCGCCGAACCGGCAGTTGAATTCGAGGGTGCGAGGCCCGTCTGCGGTGACCATGAGGCCGGGGTACAGCACGCCGCGGAACGGGCGTCCTTCCAGTGCCATCGCGGCGACCGTCCGTTCGGTCACCTCGCGCCGGATACGCTCGGCGGTCGCGTCGTCGAGCCACCAGGCGGGGCTGTAGACGCCCATCCCGCCGGTGTTGGGCCCGCGGTCGCCGTCGAACACCGCCTTGTGGTCGCACGAGAACGGCATGTGACGCACCGAAAGGCCGTCGGTGAAGGCGTGAGCCGACGTCTCGCGGCCCGCAAGGCGCTCCTCGATCACCACGCGACGACCGCCGTCCCCCAGCTCGCGGTCCACCATGAGGCGGCGCAGCGCCTCGATGGCTTCGTCCGCCGTCGACGTCACGATGGCGCCTTTTCCCGCCGCGAGCCCGTCCGCCTTCACGACGACCGGCCCCGGCTGCGCCCGCACGTAGTCGCACGCGGACGCGAAGTCGTCGAAGGTGGCCGTGCGATGCGAGGGAATGCCATGACGGGCCATGAGCTCGCGGGCGAACGCCTTCGAGCCCTCGATGGCGGCGGCCGCGCGCGACGGACCGAACGTCGGGATCCCCTCGACGGTCAAGCGGTCGACGACGCCGAAGGCGAGCGGGTCCTCCGGACCGACGACGACGAGCTCCGCGCGGACGTCCTTCGCGAGCGCCGCGACAGCGTCGAGAAAGGCGTCGATGGCCTCCCGCGGGCCGTCCGGCTTAGGGATGACGAGCGGCCTCGTGTCTGCGATGGCGGCGATGCCGGGGTTTCCGGGCGCGACGACGAGCTCCGTCAAACGCCGTGACTGGCGCAGCTTCCACGCGATCGCGTGCTCCCGTGCCCCCTGCCCGATGAGAAGGACTCTCGTCACGATGCCAGTTTCGCCCCCGGATTCGGGCCGATGCGCTTCACTCCCACTCGATGGTCCCCGGCGGCTTCGAGGTGATGTCGTACACGACCCGGTTCACGCCCGGCACTTCGTTCACGATTCGCGACGAGATGCGCGCCAGGAGATCGTACGGAAGACGGGCCCAGTCCGCGGTCATGGCGTCCTGCGCCTGCACCGCCCGAATCGCCACCACGTACCCGTAGGTGCGGTAGTCGCCCTGCACGCCGACGGACTTCGTGTCGGTGAGCACAGCGAACGCCTGCCACAGGTCGTAGTAGAGCTTCGCCCGCTTGATCTCGTTCATCACGATCCAGTCGGCGGCTCGCAGGATCTCCAGCTTTTCCCGCGTGACCTCGCCCACGACGCGGATGGCAAGCCCCGGCCCCGGGAACGGCTGGCGATACACCATCTCTTCGGGGAGGCCCAGCGCCAGGCCCGCCTGGCGCACCTCGTCCTTGAACAGGTAGCGGAGCGGCTCCACCAACTGGAACGTCAGCTCCTTGGGAAGCCCGCCCACATTGTGGTGCGTCTTGATCTTGGCGGCGGCGCCGTTCCGCGTCGCGCTCTCGATCACGTCGGGATACGTCGTCCCCTGCGCGATGAAGTCCACCCGGCCGATCTTGTCGGCTTCCTCCTCGAACACCCGGATGAACGTCTCCCCGACGATCTTCCGCTTCTCCTCAGGATCGGTCACGCCCGCGAGATTCGACAGGAAGCGCTCCGACGCGTCTACGGTGATCAGGTTCATCCGCATGTTGCGCCGGAAGGTGTCGATGACCCGCTCGGCCTCCTGCCGGCGGAGCAGCCCGTTGTCGACGAAGATGCACGTGAGCTGGTCGCCCACCGCGCGATGGACCAGCGTCGCCGCCACCGCAGAGTCGACCCCGCCGGAGAGCGCGCAGATCACCCGCCCATCGCCGACCTGCGCCCGGATCGCGTTGATGGTGTCCGAGATGAAGTTGCCCGGCGTCCAGTCGCCGCGCAGGCCGCAGATGCCCTTGAGGAAGTTGTCGATGATCTGCTTGCCCTGCGGCGTGTGCACGACCTCGGGATGGAACTGAATTCCGACGAGGCCGCGGTCGTTCGCCATCGCCGCAACCGGCGAGTTGTCGGAGTACGCGATGGAACGGAAGCCGGGCGGAAGCTCGACAATGCGATCGCCGTGGCTCATCCACACCGGCATGGACGCAGGAAGGCCCTCGAACAGCGGCGACGGCGGGTCGCCCTGGTGAACGACCGCGTGGCCATACTCGCGCCGGTCGGATGGGGCGACACGGCCTCCGAGCTGGTGCGCGAGGAGCTGCATCCCGTAGCAGATGCCCAGGACCGGCAGCCCGCTCTCGAAGACGTAGGAAGGCGCCATCGGGGCGCCTTCCTCATAGACGCTCGCGGGCCCGCCGGACAGGATGAACGCCCGCGGGCGCAAGCGCATGACCTCGTCTTCGGGCGCGTCCCACGGGACGAGCTCGCAGTAGACGTTGCACTCGCGCACGCGCCGCGCGATGAGCATGCTGTACTGGGACCCGAAGTCCAGGATGACCACGGTCTCGGGCTTTGTCGGAACCTCAGCGGGCTCGGAGGGCACTTCGCCCACCCGCTCGCGCGCGATCTCCAGATAGGTCCCGACCTCGACGTCTCCCGTCGTCGGGACGCGATGCGTCTCGGCGGCGCTGACAGGAGTTCCCGAACTCTCGCCCATCGTGTACTGTCTGAGAAACGTTCCCACCAGAACGGATAGCTCAGCCTAGCAACGGCCTCGCGCGGCCGTCAAGGCAACCGCTCGACCGAGTATGCAGATGGGCGCTTTGCGGGTGAAGGACGACGCCGAGGGGCTGCTGCGCGCCGCCGCCGCGCTCCGCGAAGGGAAAGTCGTCATCTTCCCCACCGACACGGTGTACGGCATCGGCGCCGCCGCCGAACATGACGACGCCTGCCAGCGGCTGTTCGACCTCAAGGGCCGCGCGACCACGAAGGCCATCCCCATCCTCATTGCGGCCGCCACCGACCTCGATCGCGTCGTCGAGTCGGTGCCTGAGACAGCCCGCAAGCTCATGCGGCGCTTCTGGCCCGGCGGGCTCACGATCGTGTTCCGCCGCCATCCCTCCTTCCGTTCGGCCGCCCTCGCCGGAGGCGACACTGTCGCCGTTCGCATCCCCGACGACCTGCGCTCCCGGGCGCTCATCAACGCTGCGGGAGGCCTCCTCGCCGCGACGAGCGCGAACGCCTCCGGGCGCCCGAGTCCCGTCACAGCGGACGAAGCCGCCGCGCAATTGCCAGACGCCGACCTCGTCGTGGACGGCGGGCCCTGTCCGGGCGGCGTCGAATCCACGGTCGTCGACGTCACCGTGGACCCGCCCCGCATCCTGCGCGAAGGCGCCATCCCGGCGAGCGCCATCGAAGCGGCGCTGGCCGACCCCTAGGAGCGCGCCCATGGCAGTCGGACTGTGGGTGCTCGAGCGGTGCGCGAACGAGCGCTTCCCGTACCGCCTCACCATCCAGCGCGGGGAGCGGCGCCTCGTGCTGCGCGTCCAGGACCGCTGGCCCGGCGCGAGCCGCAATGTCTTCTGTCTGCGCGAGACCGAACTGTCGGACGACGTTCTGGAGGAGGTCGAGCGCGTGCCGATCATGGCCCTGCAACGCCGGGGCGTCCGCTTGTCCATCGTCCTGGACCGGCCCCGAAACAAGCGATGCGACTTCCTGATCCTGAAGCGTCCGTACCGCGACGGCCGGCCGGGGACATATGAGCAGATTTTCTGGCAGACCCAGTCGTCGATGCGCCAGCGGCGGCCACGTGTGCGGCTCACCCATCCTCGGCGTCAGGACGCCTACGTGGTCCGCATCGCCCACGACGAGAAATACCCGTGGCGCTTCCCGGCCGCCGTTACCGAGCGCGGCCGCCTGCCGGCCGGTGACTACGCGCTCATGGAGGGCGAGCGCGTATTGGCGGTGGTGGAACGGAAGACGTTCGAGAACTTTCAGCATGACCTGACCATGCTGCCGCTCCTGCACCAAAGGCTGATGGAGCTCAGTTCGTTCGAGCGGCACGCGCTGGTCATTGAAGCGCCCTACGAGGACTTCCTTTCACGCGCGAAGTCGCCGTATCTGAGCCCGTCGTTCGCCGCCGAGGCCATCGCCGAGCTCTTCGCGTCGCACCCCCGCCTACGGATCGTCTTCTGCGCGAACCGCAAGACGGCGAATGAGTGGACCCGCCGCTACTTCGACGCCGTCTGGGCTGCGGTCCACGATCGTCCGGCGACGAGTGGCGAGGCGTGAGCGCTCAACGGAAGGTCGGAAGATACGGGGCGTGCAACCGGAGCACGTCGTCCAGAAAGGCCTCGGCCGCCCGGGCGCTGTGCACCACGGGATCAAGGAGCAACGCCTCGAGCGCCAGCGCTCGCGAGCCGCGCACCGCGGCGTCCACCGCGAGCATCTGAATCTCGATCTCCCGGCGCACCATCGCCTCGATGGGGCCGGGCAACGCGCCGACGGGCTCGCCACGTGCAACCCCGCCCGCGACCCTGCCGGGAACCTCGACCACGGCGTCCTGCGGGAGGCCGCCGATGTATCCGTCGTTCGGCACGATGAACGAGGGCTTCCGGGCGTCGCGGCGCGCGACGACGTCGGCGATGATCCGCCCCGCCGAGAGGTTGACCCGCGCTTCGTGGGACGGCTTGGCCAGCAGCGGCTCGACAGATTTCTCGCCGGCGCCCCACGCGAGCACATTCGCCCATCCCAGCTCGCGCCGCCGGGCGAATCCTTCGAAGTCGTAGCCCTCCGTTCCGACGATCTCGGCCGCCCAGGGGAAGAACTCACCGACATGATCGTCCCCGGTCGTGGGGAACACCCCGAAGCGGTCGTAGATGAACCGGCACAGCGGCCACTGGTCGTCCGGCAATGCCCGCAGCCGTTCCCGGAAGGCCGGTTCCAGGTCGGCGCCGGTCCGCGCGTCTCGCAGGCTCAGCGTCCACGCGAAGTGGTTCACCCCGGCGGCGCGGAGATCGATCTGCTGCGGCTCCATCCCGAGTACCCACGCCACCCAGGGGACCGTGTTCGCGACGCCGTGGCACAGCCCGACGGCCCGGACGGACGTGTAGCGCCGGATGGCGAGGCACACACGGTTCTCCGGATTCGTGTAGTTCAGCAGGAGGGCGTTCGGGGCCAACCGCTCGACATCCTTGGCGATGTCGAGCATCAGCGGGACCGACCGGAGGGTATGCGAGAGCCCGCCCGGGCCGGCGTTCTCGCTCAACACCGAGGGGAATCCATGGCGGAGCGCCAGCTCGTGGTCCAGCCTCCACGTGCGCTCCCGGTCGACGGCCACGGACGTCACGACGAAGTCGGCGCCCGGCAGGGCTTCGCGGCGATCCGTCGTCGCGCGGACGCGCATGCCGAGACCTGAGGCTTCGTTCAGCCGCTCGGCCAGGCGTCCCATGCCTGCGAGCCGCTCGCCGTCGAGGTCGACGAGCCAGAGGTCGGCGCCTGCGAGCTCCGGCTGCTGGAACACATCGCGCAGGAACTCGACGCCGAACACCGTGCTGCCGACGCCGATGACGACGATGCGCGTCACGAGCGTCCTCGCGGCCTGATCTCCCAGCGAATCTCCCAGTCGGGGTTGAGGTTCAGCAGCTCGAGCATGTGCTCCAGGTGTTCCCGGTTCCACCGGACGCCCTGAAATGTCACCGGGGAGATGCAGAATCGCTGCCCGCCGACGCCGACGGTGTCGATTCTGGCGCCGCGCAGGTCCGCTCCCGTGAGGTCGGCCCGGTGGAAGGAGGCCCCTCGCAAATCGGTGTCCCGCAGGTCGCAGCCCCGCAGGTCGGAGGAGTTGAACCGCGCGTCCCGCAGGTCGCAGCCCCTGAAATTCGCCCGGGCCAGACGCGCCGACTGCAGCCGCACGCGGCGGAGGTCGCGTCCCGAGAGGTCCGCGCCCTCGAGGTCGATGGCGACGTCTTCGTGCTCCCGAACGAAGGCGTTGAGGGCGTCGACGCCCTGATTCAGCAGGGCCAGATGCTCGGGGTTCGCCATGCCGCGTCTCCTCGCGATCCTACGGGCGTCAGGCGTCGCGGTCCAGCAGCGCCGCGACGCCCGGCAACTCCCGTCCTTCGAGGAACTCCAGCGACGCGCCGCCGCCGGTGGAGACGTG
Source organism: Dehalococcoidia bacterium (assembly GCA_035574215.1). GTDB lineage: Bacteria > Chloroflexota > Dehalococcoidia > DSTF01 > JACRBR01 > DATLZC01. The sequence goes on from DATLZC010000234.1 coordinate 15,553, forward strand.
GGAGAAGCGCTCGGCGAGCCCGCTCTGCTCCACCAGCGCCACCGTTTCTC
>DATLZC010000235.1:0-3174 GCA_035574215.1 Dehalococcoidia bacterium
AGAGCCCGGCAAGATCCTCCACGAGCTGCGCGTGGACGAGATGTCGGCCAGCGGCGAGCTGCCCTACGCCCCCTACTACGGCAGCATCGACTCCACGCCCCTGTACCTCATGCTCGCGGCCGAGTACTACAACTGGACCGCTGACTTGAGGACACTGCATGCCCTCCAGGGCGCCATCCTCGCGGCGCTCGGGTGGATCGACGTATACGGCGACATCGATCACGACGATTATGTCGAGTACGAGAAGCGATCCGCCCGTGGCCTCGTCAACCAGGGATGGAAGGACTCGTGGGACGCCATCATGCACGCGGAGGGCCCGCTGGCCACGCCGCCCATCACCCTGGTCGAGGTGCAGGGATACGTCTACGCCGCCCGGCGGGGCATCGCGCGCGTCCTGAGCGCCCTCGGGATGCGGGAGGAGGCGGAACGCCAGCTCCACAAGGCGCAGGCCCTGCGCCGGCGGTTCAATCGCGACTTCTGGCTTCCCCAGGAGCGCTACTACGCGCTCGCGCTGGACGGAGAGGGCCGGCCTTGCGCCTCCATCGCCTCCAACCCCGGTCACGCCCTCTGGACCGGCATCGTCCGCCGGGCGCACGCCGAGGACGTGGTGGGCCGGCTGCTGTCGAACGAGCTGTTCAGCGGCTGGGGGATTCGCACGCTCTCCACCGGGAACATCCGCTACAACCCCATCGGGTACCACAACGGCACCGTGTGGCCGCACGACAACGCCATCTGCGCCATGGGGTTCAAGGTGTACGGCTTCGAAGAGGAGGTGAACGAGCTCGCGACGGCGCTGTTCGACGCCGCGTGCACATTCCCGTACTACCGCCTGCCCGAGCTCTTCGGCGGGCAGCCGCGCACCGCCCACGGCGCGCCGGTGCCGTACCCCGTGGCCTGCCGGCCCCAGGGCTGGGCCGCAGGCAGCTTCCCGATGATCCTGCAGGCCATCCTCGGACTCCGCGCCGACGCGCCGAACCGGCAGCTCCGCATCGTCCGTCCGACGCTGCCGTACTGGCTCGGCCACGTCCAGATCCGCGGGCTGCGCGTTGGCCGCGGCTACGTGGACCTGCGGTTCTTCCGGCGGCGCGGCAAGACCGTCGTCGAGGTCACCGATTCCGCGGGCGGTATCTCCGTCGTCCAGCCGGGGCGGTGGAGCCATCGCTACGCTTGACAGCGTGGGACCGCCGGTGTACGAACAGGGCGCCGGGCATTGCAGTGCAAGCCCGGGCGCGGGCCTTCAGCGGGGAACTTCGCTGTGCGACGTATCTGGACCTTCCTGGCGGACGTCATCACCGCGCACTATGCGCTGATCGCTATCGCCGCGCTGGTCGCGACAGCGGCGCTGGCGTTCGGTCTGCCGCGCATCCGCTTCAAGACCGGCCAGGACACCATTGTCGACCCCAACTCCGACGTCTATCAGGAGAACATCCGGTACCAGCGCGAGTTCGGCGGCGACCCGATGCTCGTGCTGTTCGAGGGCGACATCTTCCAGCTCTTCACCCCTGAGAACCGCGCGACCCTGCAAGACCTCGAAGCGGAGCTCAACGCCACCGGCGACTTCGAATCGGTGATCACCCCGTACACGGTCGTGGCGTTCGCGCGGGACCAGGTGCTCGAACGGATGCAGACGGCGCCGGCCCAGCTCGCGGCCGACCAGGAGCGCGCGGCGGCGGAGGCCCGGGCCGAAGCCGCAGCCCGCGGCGATCCGCCCGAGGCCCAGGAGGCGGCCGCGCAGGAGGCCCGTCAGCGGGTGTTCGACGAGTTCCAGCGGACGTTCGGGGCCGACATCCAGCGCATCGGCGCCGTCGGCGAGCTGACGCTCGACAACCCGAAGTTCGTCGAGTTCGTGGTGCTCGACGCCGAAGGCCACATCCGCCCGGAGCTCACCGGGGTGTTCCCGGACCGTGAGCACGCCCTCATGGTCGCGCGGCTCGCCGGCAACATGACCATCGACGAGCAGGCCGAGGTCGCCGCCGAGGTCGTCGACCTCGTGAACGCGCGCACCTTCCACGGCCTCACGGTCACGCCGACGGGCTCGCCGCTGCTGATCAAGGAGATCAACGACAGCATGCGGAGCAGCATGCTCAAAATGGCCGCGCTCGCCGTCGTGATCATGACCGCGGTGCTGTTGGTCGTCTTCCGGGCGCGGTGGCGGCCGCTCTCGCTCCCTGTGGTGCTGTTCGGCTGCATCTCCGCCTTCGGGCTCATGGGGCTCCTGGGCCTGAATCTGACGATGGTGACCATCTCGGGCCTGCCCATCCTCATCGGACTCGGCGTCGACTTCGCCATTCAGCTCCACAGCCGCATGGAGGAGGAGACCGAACGCCTGGGCGACGCACGCCAGGGCCTGCTGACCGCGCTCGAGCGGCTCGGGCCTGTCCTGACGCTCGCTCTGCTTGCCGCCACCATCGGCTTCCTCGTGCTCCACATCTCCCGCGTGCCCATGATTCGCGACTTCGGCTCGATGCTGGCCGTGGGGACGTTCATGCTCTTCGTCGGGGCGTTCTTCCTGGTCAACAGCGTCCTCTACCTGCGCGACCGCGGCCGGCGTCCGCAGGCTCCCCGGCCCGCCCGCTTCGAGATGGAGCGCCTCGTCGGCGCGATGACCCGGACGACCGCCGGCAGGGGGCTCGTCGTGCTCGCCATCGCCGGGTTCATCGCTGTGGTCGGTGCGTACCTCGACCGGCGGCTTCCCGTGCAGACCGACCCCGAGCGCTTCGTCCCCGCTGACAGCCGGGTGCTCCGCGACCTCTACCGCGTCCGCGACGTCGCCGGCTCCTCCAGCGAGCTGAACTTCCTCGTCGAAGCGCCCGACGTGACCGACCCGGCGCTCCTGTCGTGGATGCTCGAGTTCGAACGGTCGCTCGGTGCGCGGGACGATGTGTTCCTGCGGTCGACCAGCCTCGCCAGCCTCGTGGAGCAGGTCACCGGCAGCGACGACTTCACCCCGGAGGCGATCCGCCGGACACTCGACGTCACGCCGCCGGCCATCAGGAACACGGTGGTGAGCGATGATCACACGAGGGCCGCGATGATTTTCGCCATCGGCCCCATTTCGCTCCAGGAGCGCAAGCAGGTCATCGACGAGATCGCGGCGGGCCTCAATCCGCCGCCGGGCGTGCTCGTGAAGCCCGCCGGCCTCGCCGTCATCGGCGTCGAAGCGGTCGACGCGCT
>DATLZC010000236.1:0-6457 GCA_035574215.1 Dehalococcoidia bacterium
CTGCGAGCGGCGACGCGGAACTCCTGCGGAAGCGCTGGCGAGTGCCGGCTCAGCTTCGTCTCGGCGTCTTCGAGCAGTCTCGCGATCGCGTCCATCGCCTACCTGTCCCACCAGGCGACGTTGTGCGGCGTCCCGCCTCGCTGCGCGGGGTGGGCCTCCCGGTGGGCGGCTCCCGGCACCGCCGCCGGGTCGACCGGCGGGCGGGTCGGGTCGGGGAAATCGATGAACGTCACCTCATCGGTTTCGGTATCGAGCACCGCCGCCGAGAGGAGGAAGCCGTTCCGATGATCGCGGGCCTCGCCGCACGAACCGGGGTTGACGATGAGCGTCCTCCCGGCGCGCGCGGTCATCTTGAAGTGCGTGTGCCCCAGGATCACGTAGTCGACGTCGAGGTCGCGGAACCGGCTGAAGTCGCCGTTGGGGTACAGGTACTCGTACTTCGGGTCGAAAGGCGAGCCATGCACCATCAGGAGGCGCTTCCCGTTGACCCGCGTCTCGATGCGGTCCGGGCGCGCGCTCATGTACGCGAGCGCTCGCGGGTCCACGTGCGGCGCCGAGCGGGCGTGGACGCCCCACTTCCCGAGGAGCGTCTCCTCGTGGTTGCCGAGGACGTACCGGGCGTTCCGCTCGCGCAGCAGGCGCATGACTTCGTTCGAGAAGCGGAACTGATACACCGCGTCGCCCGCGCAGAGCAGCTCGTCGACCTGGCCCATCCGTTCGAGGGCGATCTCGAGGGCGCGGTGATTGCAGTGGATATCGGCGACGATGCCCAGCTTCACGCGGTCATTATAGGAGCGGGCCGCCGCCTCCCGCGAATCGGGACGACAACGAAGGGGTCCGATGCGGACCCCTTCCCTGACATCGCTCGTCGTCGCCACGCACGGCTACTTCAAGCCGAACGTGTTCGCCTGCTCATGGGTCGCGATGAGCGCGCCGTTGAACCACACGTTCGCCATCGCCCGGTACTGGTACGAGGTCGAGTAGAAGGCGGTTTTCGTCCCGACGTTGTAGATGAACTGGTCTGCGGAGGCGTCGTACCGGAAGCACACGCCACCATCGGCCGTGGGCGAACTCGAGGTCTCCGCCTCGGTGGCGAAGATGAGGCCTCCGTTCACCTTCGCGACTGCGATCCTCGCGCCGCCTCCCGATGGACATTGCGCGACGATGGCCTCGGCCAGAGCGTCCGGAATGGGCATGCCGTTCGCGTCCCGCAACTGGAACTTGATGGGGATGTTGCTGCCCTTCTTCCACACGCTCGGCGTGTTCGTCGACACGGCCGGGTCATTCAACGGCTGCAAGAATCCATAGAAGGCCACCTGGATGGTGACCACGACCTGATCGACGCCGCAGAGGCCCTCGTCGTCGCAGACGGTGACCGCGATGGTGTAGGCGCCGGGCGCTGAATACACGTGCGGACCGCCGCTGCACGTTCCCGTGGTAGGCGTTCCGACCGTCTCGGTCAGCGCGCCGGCGTCCACCGAGCTGTCGTCCCAATCGATCGAGCAGGTGTGTGTGTCGGTCCCGGGATCGATGAAGTTCGCCGCCGGCAGCGACACGCTGGCGCCTCCGTTGGTCCACATGACGGTGAAGTCAGGCCCCGCGTTGACCGTCGGCGCGACGTTGTTCACCGCCACCCACGTCGAGCCGGTCGCCACGCCCCCGTCACCATCGCTGACCCGGACCACCACGGTGTAGACGCCATCATCGGCGAAGAAGCAGCTCGACGCATCGCCCGGCTGCGGACCCACCTCGTACGTCCCGTTATTGTCGCAGTCGAATTCGTAGGCAAGGGGGTCGAAAGCCCCCGCCGGGTCCGTGGCCGACACCGTGACTGTGGCGCTCGACCCTTCGTTCACAGGGCCGTCGTTCGTCACGTCGGTAATCGTCGGCGCCACGTTCGCCACCGCGACCGAGACGCTGTCGCTCCCCGAGCCTCCGTCGTCATCCTCCACCGTCACGCTCACCACGTACGTCCCATCGTCCGGGAACGTGCAGTCGAAGCTCCCGGACCCCGCCGTCGTGTCCGTGCTCTGGTTCGAGAGCGTCCCGCCCCCGCAGCTCACCGTGTGCGTCGGGAACGTGTCCGCACCCGGATCGCTCACGCTGTAGCTGTAACTCTTCGTGTCCCCTTCGTCCGCGCTCGCCGGGCCCGTCAGCGTCACCGTCGGCGCCACGTTCGCCACCTCCACCGTCGCCGAGTCCGTGTCCGTGGCGCCGTCGTCGTCGGTCACCTTCAGCCCGACGGTGTACGTCCCGTTGTCGGGGAACGTGACCGTAACGTTCACCCCAGAGGCATCGTCGTACTGCCCGTCGTTGTCGAGGTCCCATTCGTAGCTCACGATGACGCCGTCGGGGTCGCTCGACCCGCTGCCGTCGAGCGGGATCGGCGAGCCCTCGGAGCCGCTGTACGGGCCGCCTGCGTCCGCGGTGGGCGGCACGTTCGTGGGCGTGGGAGTACTGGTCGGCGTAGGCGTCGCGGTGTCCGTCGGCGTCGGCGTCGCGGTGAACGTGTTCGTGGGCGTCGGCGTCGCCGTTGCGGCCGCGTTGAACGTAACCGTGAGCTCCGCGTTGGAGCCGATGACGGCGCTGCACGGGTTCGTCGTGCCCGTGCAGGTGCTGCCGCTCAGCCCCTGCGGGTTGCTCCAGCCGGCGAACACCGACCCTGCCGCCGCGCTCGCGCTGAACGTGACCGTGGCGTTGTTGTCGGATGTCGTGATGTTCGGCGAGCAGGTGCTCGTGACGGTCTGGGAACTCGCCGGCGCGCCGGTTCCGCCGCAACTCGTCGGCGCGCTGACGGTGCCGCTCGACACGGTGATGGTGACGGAGCCGCTCCCCGTACCCGCGAACTTCAGCACCCAGTTCCGCGCGTCCGTAAAGACGCCGCTCTCAGTGACCCCCGAGTGGAGGCCGGTCGCGGTGTAGGAGTACTGCCCGATGGCGCGGTCGTCGCCCCAGAGCGCGACTTGACAGGACCAGGCACCGTCATCATCCGCGACGGCTTCGCAGGACGCCGCGAAGCCGTTCGGCCCGACGACGTCGACCACGACCGTCTCGCCGGGCAGATACCCGGCGCCGTCGCTGTTGTCGCCCGAGATCGTCACCGTCTCGCCCGGGGCGTAGTCCGGCTTATCGGTCCAGACGCGCGCGAACGCCGAACCGGCGCTCAGCGCTCCGCCGGCCAGCAGCCCTACCGCCAGCGCGACGACGGCGGCGCGCGCCCATCGCGTTGGATGCGCTGTTCTCATCGCTCAGCCCCCCGAACCGCAACGGCGCACGTCCGTGCGCGAACGGCGCGGATGCGCCCTTCTCCACGACAACGCCGGCAGGCCGAATCTATTACGTCCGTCGAGCAGCGTGGGATGCGCCCTCGCCCGAACCGTGGAGCGGCCGCCAGCGCGGTCCACGCACGCCGGGCGGGGCGGCGACGAATAGTGCGCTGAGTATCCACCGCCATGAGCTATCTGTCAAGCCATCTCGGGAACGCGGAAGGGTCGAGCGACGCCGGGAAGGACGCCGTACGGTCATGCTGAGGGCCCGCCGCAGGCAAGGCAGAAGCGTCTCCTGCCCCCGCCCGAACGTCGCCCGCCGCCGGGCGACGCCGCCGCGCGCCCGCGGTCGCGGCCGCCCGATGTCGCGATGCGGCGCATCGGGGGAAGAGATGCTTCGTCCGCCTCCGGCGGACTCAGCATGACCCCGGGGCGCCTCCGAACGCTGATGAAGGCCACGCTTCAGCGTGGCCGGCGAAACGAGACGGCACGTCCGGGCAGGCTGAAGCATGCCCTTCAGGTGAGAGGGGGAACGTCCCGTTCGCCGTATCAAGGCCACGCTTCGGCGTGGCCGGCGCGCCATAGGGCGATACGGTCATGCTGGGGGCCCGCCGCAGGCGGGCCGAATGCCCCCGAACGCTGATGAAGGCCACGCTTCAGCGTGGCCGGCGAAACGAAAGGACACCCGCGGGCAGGCTGAAGCCTGCCCTTCAGGTGTGAGGGGGAACGCCGCCCTCACTTCTCCTCGATCACAATCTCCTCGATCGTGTCGCCGGGCGTCGTGGCGGTCGCGGGGTCGCGCGGCGTGAGGCTCAGCGCCACGTCCATGCCCTGGACGATCTTCCCGAAGACGGTGTGCTTGCCGTCGAGGTGCTGGTTGTAGACGTAGTTGATGAAGAACTGGCTCCCGTTGGTGTTGGGGCCGCGGTTCGCCATCGCCAGCGTGCCGGGCTCGTTCTTCAGGTTCGGGTCGAACTCGTCCTCGAAGGTGTACCCGGGCCCGCCGCGGCCGGTGCCCGTCGGGTCGCCGCCCTGCGCCACGAAGTCCGGAATCACCCGGTGGAACGTCGTGCCGTCGTAGAACCCCTTGCAGGCCAGGAAGACGAAGTTGTTCACGGTCTTCGGGGCCTGGTCGTCGAACAGCTCGACGACGATGTCGCCCTTGCCCGCGACCTTGATGGTCGCGGTGTACGACTTCGAGGTGTCGATGATCATCGGCGGAGGGGCCGAGAAGCTCTTCTCCCCCGTCTTCTTGCAGTCAGCGAGGCTGGTCACGGTACCCCCTCCTTCGGGTGTCGCGGTCGGCTCGGGCGTCGGCGTCGCGTTAGGATCGACCGTCGGTGTGGGAAGCGGGGTGTTGGTCGCGGTGGGCGTGGCCGTGGGCGCCCCCTTCGGCGTGTTCGTGGGCTTGGGGACCGATTCGTCGAGGTTGTCCCCGCCGCAGGCCGCGGCCAGCGCGGCCGCGAGCGTCAACGCCGCCACCAGCGTCCACCAGACCTTCACGCGTGAGCCTCCCTCCCCTGTCGCTGCGTCGATCGGCTCAGCGTACTGGCGCGAACGTTCGTGGACAAGCGCCGCTCACTCGAAGATGGACGAGACGACCTCTTCGATGCTGCGCTGGACATCGACCTCGTCGGTGAGCGCCCACACGACGGCGACCTGACAGGCGCGCCGCGGGGGGATGCCCTTCTTGATGAGCTTCCCGGCGTAGACCAGCAGTCGGGTGCTCACGCCCTCGGCGAGGCCGTGCTCTTTGAGGTTGCGCACCTTCTCGCCCAGCTTCGCGAGTTCGTTCGCGGTCTCCTCGTCGACACCGCTTTCGTGGGCGATGATGCGCGCCTCGAACTCGCGCGGCGGGTGGTGGAATTCGATAGAGATGAACCGCTGGCGGGTCGAGTGCTTGAGGTCCTTCAGCGCGCTCTGGTAGCCGGGGTTGTACGAGATCACGAGCAGAAAGCCGTCCGCCGCTTCCAGCACCTGCCCCCGCTTCTCGATGGGCAGCAGCCGGCGGTGGTCCGTCAACGGGTGGATCAGGACGGTGGTGTCCTTTCGCGCCTCGACGACCTCGTCGAGGTAGCAGATGGCGCCCGCCTTCACCGCGCGGGTGAGGGGGCCGTCGATCCAGCGCGTGGATTCGCCCTCCAGCAGATAGCGGCCCACGAGGTCGCTTGCCGTGAGGTCCTCGTGGCAGGCGACGGTCACGAGCGGCAGGCCGTGGGCCTGGCTCGTCCCGCCGTCTTTCGCGGCGTCGCGCACGATGGTCAGGGGCCGCCCGAGCTTCCAGGCCATGTACTCGACGAAGCGGGTCTTGCCGCACCCCGTCGGGCCCTTGAGCAGCACCGGGATTTTCTGCTCGAAGGCCGCGGTGAAGAGCTCCACCTCGTCCCCGATGGGGAGGTAATACGGCTCCTCCACCGAGTGGTACTCCTCGATGGCGTATTCCCGGTACCCGGCGTGCTGACGCACTTCCATCTTCCCCGGCATCGTCTCTCGCTCCTCCCGGCCCGCCTCAGACGCCCGCGCGTTCGCGGAGCCGCGCCCAGGCCTCGTCGACCCGGCGCCGCAGGTCTTCCAGCGTGCCGTTGTTCTCGATCACCACATCGGCGTGGCGGCGGCGCTCGTCGTTCGAGAGCTGCGCGCGCAGCCGCGCCTCCGCCTGCTCCCGGCTCAGGCCGTTCCGGCTCGCCAGCCGCTCGATGGCCGTCTCCGGGGCCGCCTCGGCTACCCACACCTCGTCCACGAGGTCCTGCCAGCCGGCCTCGAGCAGCACCGCCGCCTCCAGCACCACGACGGGCGTCCCCCGGCGCCGCTCGGCTTCGATGCGCTCGCGCGCCATCTCTCGGATCGCCGGCCACACGATGGCTTCGAGCCGCTTCCGGGCCGACGGGTCGCCGAAGACCTTCGCCCCGAGGCGCTTCCGGTCGATCTCGCCGTCCGGCCCCACGATATCCTCGCCGAAGGCCTCGACCACGCGCCGGAACGTCTCCGTCCCTGCGCGGTAGGACTCGTGCCCCAGGCGGTCGGCGTCGATGATCACGGCGCCGCGCTCTGCCAGCAGCGAGGAGATGACGCTCTTGCCGCTGGCGATGCCGCCGGTGAGCCCGATGGCGACGGTCATCGCCCCTCCGAACAACAACGCCCCGCGACCTCCCGGGGCGACGCTTCATCATAGCCGCGCGCCTTCCGCCCGA
>DATLZC010000237.1:0-4217 GCA_035574215.1 Dehalococcoidia bacterium
AGCAGATCTCCGAAGACGAAGAGCGCCGCGCGCAGGAGCAGTTGCAGAAGACGACCGACCAGATGATCGCGGAGGTCGACCGCATCGGTCAGGCCAAAGAGCGCGAGCTCCTCGAGGTGTAGACGACCCGATGGTCGCGGAGCGCGTCCCCACGCAAGTCCGCCCCCTGCCCAAGATCGAGCGGGTTCCCGTCCACGTCGCCATCATCATGGACGGGAACGGACGCTGGGCGCAGGAGCGGGGGCTGTCGCGTCAGGCGGGACATCGCGCGGGCACCGAGAACATCCGGCGCATCATCGAGACCTTCGGCGAGTACGGCGTCAAGGTGCTGACCCTGTACGCCTTCTCGACAGAGAACTGGGGACGGCCCAAGGCCGAGGTGCGGGGCCTCATGCGGCTTCTGGTGCGTGTGCTCAACCGCGAGGTCCGCGCCCTCCACGAGAACGGCGTCCGGCTCGTGCATCTGGGACGCCTCGACGCGCTCGACGAGCACATCCGCCGCCGGGTCGAGGAGGCCATCGAGCTCACGCGGAACAACGACCGCATGACCGTCGCCGTCGCCTTCAACTACGGCGGCCGGGCCGAGATCGTCGACGCGGTGCGCCGGATCATCGCGGACGGGGTGCGCCCCGAGGACGTCGACGAAGCGCTCATCGCGTCGTATCTCTACACCGCCGGGCTTCCCGACCCCGACCTGATCATCCGGACGGCCGGCGAGATGCGTCTCTCGAACTTTCTTCTGTGGCAGGGGGCGTACGCCGAATACTACTCGACGCCGACGTACTGGCCTGACTTCGACGAACGCGAGATCGCGTTGGCGCTGGAGGCGTACAGCCGGCGGCTCCGAAAATTCGGCGGCCTGGCGCCGGCGGCGAACGGCAGAGCCTCCCGGCGGGCCGCCCGCTAGCCGGCCATGCTGAGGCAACGGGTCGCCACGGCGGTCGTCGGCGTCCCGGTCATCTTCCTCCTCATCCGCGTCGGCGGGCCATGGTACACGGCGGCGCTCGCGGCTGTGGTCGCCGCGGCGATCCTCGAGTTTCAGTCCATCCACCATCGGTGGTTCTACCCCCTTCCGACGCTCACGGCCGCTATCGGCGCCGCCATGGTCGCAGGGGCCCGCATCGACGTTGTATGGCTCGTGTGGTTCACGTTCGCGGCGATTGTGATCCCTCTGGTTTGGGTGACGCTGTTCCATCCGGTGGAAGCCGGTCTCGACGACTGGCTCTGGGCGCTCGGAGGCACCTTGTACATCGGGTTTCTCGGAGCGCACTTCCAGCTTCTGCGCGATCTCGGTTCGAAAGGCGACTGGGTGTTCCTCGCCGTCCTCGGCACCTATGCGACCGACACCGCTGCGTACTTCGTCGGGCGCGCCGTTGGCCGCCACCGCATGGCCCCGCGCATCAGCCCGGGCAAGACGTGGGAAGGCACGGCGGGTGGCTACGCCGCGGGCTTCGGCGGCGTGCTGCTCTTCAATTACTACCTTGGTCTGCGGATCGAGACCGCCCTCATCGTCCCGCTCGCACTCCTGGTCCCGCTGGCGGCGATTCTGGGCGACCTCGCCGAGTCGATGATGAAGCGGGGCCTCCACGTCAAGGACACGAGCCATCTCATTCCGGGCCACGGCGGCATCGTCGACCGGATGGACAGCCTGCTGTTCGCGGTGCCCGTCGTGTACTATTTCGCGACGTGGGTGGTCCCATGACCGGCGTCGTCGTCCTCGGAAGCACAGGCTCCATCGGCCGCCAGACGCTCGACGTGATCCGCCGGCTGCGGGGGCGCTTCCGCGTCGTCGGCCTCGCGGCGGGCGAGAACCACACGCTGCTGGAAGACCAGGTCCACGAGTTCCGGCCGTCGCTTGTGTGGTGCGCGAACGAGCGCCGCCATATGGAGCTGAAGGCGGCCTCTGGGCGGCCCGACACCCGCTGGGCGCCCATGACTGAGATGGCGGCGCATCCGGAGGCCGACATCGTCGTCGTGGCCACGTCGGGTGTGGCGGGACTCGAGCCGACCCTGGCTGCGCTCGAGGCGGGCAAAGCCGTCGCGCTCGCGAACAAAGAAGTCCTGGTCATGGCCGGAAGCGTCGTCACGCGCACGGCCGCGCAGCACGGGGGCCAGATCCGGCCCGTCGACAGCGAGCACAGCGCCATCTGGCAGTGCCTGTGGGGTGAGGACCCTGGGACCGTCGAGCGCCTGATCCTCACCGCGTCGGGGGGAGCGTTCCGCGATCGCACGCCGGAAGAGCTCGACCGGGTGACGCCGGCGGAGGCCCTGCGCCACCCCACCTGGCACATGGGACGCAAGATCACCATCGATTCGGCGACGCTCTTGAACAAGGGCCTCGAGGCTATCGAAGCGCGGTGGCTCTTCGACGTGCCGCTGGAGCGCATCGAGGTGGTCCTCCATCGCGAGAGCATCGTGCACTCGCTCGTGGAGTTCCGAGACGGCAGCGTCAAGGCGCAACTGGGAGAGCCCGACATGCGCCTCCCCATCCAGATCGCCCTCACGTATCCGGAGCGCGTGCCGCTCGACGCGACCCCCCGGCTGGACCTCGCGAAGCTCGGCGCCCTGCACTTCGCGCCGCCCGACTTCAAGCGGTACCCGTGTCTCCAGATCGCGCTGCAGGCGGGAAGGGCCGGCGGCACCGCCCCGGCGGCGCTGGTCGCCGCAGACGAGGTCGCCGTCGACGCGTTCCTGTGCGGCGACATCCCGTTCACCGCCATCGCTCGCGTGATTTCGAACACGTTGGAGCGCCACACGAACGTTTCGGAGCCCACGCTCGTTCAGATTCAGGAAGCTGCGGCCGCCGCGCGCGAGGAGGCGCAACGTCAGGTCGCGCGATGGTCCGGAAGGGCCTCGTCCCGTCGGAGATGAGCGGACGCGGGACTAGCGTGTAAGCTGTTGTTGTGAACGTCCTCTACCAGACCCTTCTTCCATTTCTCGGCATCATTGTCTTCCTCATCGTTGTGCATGAGCTCGGCCACTTCGTGACGGCGAAGCTGGCCGGCGTCAAAGTCCTCGAGTTCGGCATCGGGTATCCGCCGCGCATCTGGGGCGTCCGGCGCGGCGAAACCGAATACACCATCAACATCGTGCCCCTGGGCGGCTTCGTGCGGCTGCTCGGCGAGGAGGACCCCAGCGACCCGCGCAGTCTCGCCGCGAAGCCCCGCTGGGTGCGCATTATCGTCCTCGCTTCAGGCGCCGGCATGAACCTCGTGCTCGCCGTCTTCCTGTTCGCGCTCGCGCTGAGCATTCCGCGCGAGGTCGACGTGGGGAAGGCGATCATTCTCGATGTGCAGCCCAACTCCCCGGCGGAACGGGCGGGCCTCCAGCCCGGCGACCTCATCCTCGAGGTCGAGGGACGCGAGATCCAGAACGTCGGCGACGTCAGCCGGCAGGTCCTGCTGAATCTCGGTGAGGACATCACGTTCAAGGTGAAGCGGGGCCAGGAGATCATCACGACGAAAGCCCACGCGCGCTTCGACCCGCCCAACGCCATCGACCCGAAGACCGGGGAAGTGGCAAAGGATTACGAGACCTGCGAGACGCTGCAGCAGGGCGCCACCGGCATCACCGTCGGCCCCGCCTTCGGCTCGGTGCGCCCGATCCCCGAGGAAGAACGGCTGCGCCGGCTCGAAGAGCTGAGAGCTTTGCCTTGCGCGCCCCCGAACCTCGATCTCGCCGATATCCCGCAGTTCGAGATCACGCCGTTCACCGAGGTGCAGCGCGAACCCCCATGGACGGCGCTCAAGGACGGCGTGCGGATCAGCTACGAGTCGCTCATCCTCGCGCGCAACGAGGTCATCCGGTGGATCACGGGCGGCAGCCGGCCCCAGCTTTCCGGACCGGTGGGCATCGCGCAGGCCACGGGCGAAGTGGTCGAGGAAGCCGGCTGGAAGTCCCTGACGGACTTCGCCGGACTGCTGAGCATCAACCTCGCGATTCTGAACATCCTCCCGCTGCCGATGCTGGACGGCGGCCGGGTGGTGTTCGTACTTCTCGAAGTGCTGCGCGGAGGCCGGCGCATCGCGCCCCAGAAAGAGGCGATGGTCCATTTCATCGGGCTCGTCGCGCTCCTCACCTTCGCGGTCGTGATAACCTACTTCGATATCCTCCGCATCTTCGAGGGAAGGAGCCTCCTGCAATGATCCGGGAGCGCCGCAAGTCGAAGCAGATTCGCATCGGGGATGTGACGGTGGGCGGGGACGCGCCCATCCGGG
>DATLZC010000238.1:0-5176 GCA_035574215.1 Dehalococcoidia bacterium
ACAGGAGAACGCCGGCGTCGTCGAGCTCGGCGACGGCCTGTGCGTGGCGATGAAGATCGAATCCCACAACCACCCGTCCGCCATCGAGCCCTACCAGGGGGCCGCCACCGGCGTCGGCGGGATCGTCCGCGACGTCTTCGCGATGGGCGCGCGGCCCGTCGCCATCCTCGATTCGCTGCGCTTCGGCCCCATCACGCAGCGACCCGAGGGCCCGCCCGCTGACGTCGTCGCCCGCAACCGCCGGCTCCTCGTGGGCGTCGTATCCGGGATCGGCGGCTACGGCAACTGCCTGGGCATCCCGACGGTCGGGGGCGAGGTCTCGTTCGGCGCCGCCTACAGCGGCAATCCGCTGGTGAACGCCATGTGCGTCGGCGTGGCCCGGGTCGATCGGCTGGCCCGCGCGCGTGCGGAGGGCCCTGGCAACGCGCTTCTGCTCGTCGGCGCCGACACGGGCAAGGACGGCATCCACGGCGCGACCTTCGCGTCGGTGGAGCTGGACGAGCGCTCGGAAGAGCGACGCCCGGCGGTGCAGGTCGGCAATCCGTTCATGGAGAAGCTGCTGATGGAGGCCTGCCTCGAGCTCGCCAGCGAGCACCCCGACTGGTTCACCGGCATCCAGGACCTGGGCGCCGCCGGCCTCACGAGCGCGTCGGTCGAGTGCGCCGCCAAAGCGGGCACGGGCGTCGTCATCGACGTGGCGAAGGTGCCACGGCGCGAGCGGGGGATGACTCCGTACGACGTGATGCTCTCGGAGTCTCAGGAGCGCATGCTGATCGTCGCGCGCAGGGAGCACGTCGAGGACGTGAAGCGGCTGTTCGAGCGGTGGGAGCTCCACGTCGCCGAGGTCGGCTACGTCATCGAGGAGCCGCTCGCCATCGTTCGCGACGGCGAGCGGGAGGTCGCCCGCCTGCCGGTGCGCTTGCTCGCCGAACCGCCGACGTACGTCCGGGAGGGCGTCAAGCCGAAATGGCTCACGGACCTCCAGGAGAGCGACCTCTCGAAAGTGCCCGACATCGCCCCCGAGGAGGCCGGCGAGACGTTGCTGCGGCTCCTTCGCTGCCCCGAGATCGCCTCCAAACGGTGGGTGTGGCGCCAGTACGACCACCAGGTGGGCAACAACACGGTGCTCGGCCCCGGAGGCGACGCCGCCGTGCTCCGCGTGGACAAGGCCCTGCCCGGTCCGCCCGCGCCCACGAAGCGGGGCATCGCCCTCGCCACGGACGGAAACGGCCTGTACTGCTTCCTCGACCCTTTTGAGGGCGGCAAGATCGCCGTCGCCGAGGCCGCGCGCAACGTCGTCTGCGTGGGCGCCCGGCCGGTGGCCGTCACCGACTGCCTCAACTTCGGGAACCCCGAGAAGCCGGAGGTGTACTACCAGCTCGAGCAGGCCATCCGCGGAATGGCCGAAGCCTGCCGGGCGCTCGGAACGCCGGTCATCTCGGGCAACGTGAGCCTGTACAACGAGACGTCCGGCGACCCCGTCTACCCCACGCCGGTCGTCGGCATGCTCGGCGTGCTCGATGATGTCACGCGGCATGTCGGCGCGGCGTTCTGCGAGCCCGGCGACGCCGTCATCCTGCTCGGCGTCGCGGCGCTCGACGGCGACGCGGCCGACATCGGCGCGAGCGAATACCTCCGCGAGGTCCACGGCGTCGTCGCGGGCCGCCCGCGCATCGACCTCGACCTCGAAGCGCGGGTGCAGGCGGCGACGCGCGAAGCCATCGAGCAGGGCCTCGTGCGGTCGGCCCACGACTGCTCCCACGGCGGTCTCGCCGTGACGCTCGCGCAGTGCGCCGTCATGGGCGGCCTGGGCTTGGATGGCGACGGCGTCGCGCCGCGAGGGAGGCTCGATGCCGCGCTCTTCGGGGAACGCCAGTCACGCATCGTCGTGACTGCGAAGCCGGCCGACCTCGACGCGCTTTTGGCGCTGGCCGAGCGCCACGGCGTGCCCGCGATGACGCTGGGACGGGTCACGGGCGGCGCGGAGCCCCGGTTCCGGCTCGGGCCGGGCGGCTCGCTGGTCGATCTTCCGCTCTCCGCGCTCGTCGACGCCTACGAATCGGGGCTCCCCGACGCGCTGGCCGTAGTGCCGGTTGCGGCTGACGTGCACGGCGCGTAGCCTGCGGGCCGAACACCCACCGTTCGAGGAGGCTCACCCGTGCGTCTCAGCGTTCACCTACCGCCGCTTCGGGGTCCCGCGTTGCGTGAGTATGTCCGGGCGCTCGAAGGGCTCGGGGTCGATTTCGTGCTGGCGACGGACCATGTAGCGATGCCGCAGCCGCGACCCGATGGCACGCCGCGCTCGATCTACCCGCCGACGCTGCGCATGCTCGAACCCCTCGCGACGCTGGCCTTCGTCGCCGGCTGTACCGAGCGGATCGGCCTCGAGACCGGCATCCTCATCCTGCCGCAGCGTCAGCCCGCCCTCGTCGCCAAGACCGTCGCCACGCTCGACTTCCTGTCGGGCGGGCGTGTCCGCCTCGGCATCGGCGTGGGTTGGCAGGAGCCGGAGTTCGAGGCGATGGGCGTCCCGTTCCGCGAGCGGGGCGCTCGCATGGACGAGGCCATCGAGGTGCTGAAGCTCCTGTGGACCAGCGACCACGCGACGTTCCGAGGACGGTTCTACACGCTGGACGACATGGTGGCGGAGCCGAAGCCCGTGCAGCGCCCTCACCCGCCGCTGGTGTGCGGCGGTGCCTCCCCGGCCGCGCTGCGCCGCGCCGGCCGGCTCGCCAACGGGTGGATCGCCAACGCCCAGCAAACGCCGGAGTCCTTTCGGGCCAACCGCGAGCGGGTCCTCGACGCTGCCCGTCAGGCGGGACGCGAGGCCGAGGTCACCATCTTCGAGGCGGCCGCCGGCCCGCCTTCGGACCGTCCCGCCGACCTTGCGGAGCGCATCCGGGCGTTCCGCGACGCCGGCGCGACCGACTTCGCTCTCTGGCCTGCCATGGGCATGGGCGCGGCGCCGTCCTTGCGCACGCCTGAGGGACAGATCGAGTACCTGCGGCGATTCGTGGAAGAAGTCTGGCCCGAGTTCGCCGGCTAGGCGTCCTCGTCGAGGGGTTCGATCTCGGGCCAGTCGAACTCGTCTGGGCTCACGGCCTCGACGTGCACGATCTCGGGGATGCGCTCCTGAATGATGCGCTCGATGCCGAGCCGGAGCGTCAGCATGCTCATCGGGCATCCGTGGCACGCGCCGACGAGCTGCAGGCGCACGGTGTCGCCCTCGATGCCCACGAGATTGACCTCGCCCCCGTGGGAGTGGATGTACGGACGCATCAGGTCGAGCGTCTCCTCGACGCGCGTCCAGAGGTCATCAGCGCTGGTCTTCATCACCCCCATCGTACACGCAAGGCCTGGGCCGAGAAAATCGGAAGATGCCCTCACCGGCGCGCGCGCTTGCGCCCGGGCGCGCCCGGGCCGCCCCCCGGCTGCGCGTGGAACGTCCCCGCGCCCATGTAGAGGACCGAGCACACCGTCGGGTCCACCAGCCGCGACGCCAGCCGCTCGCCCAGCTCGTCCATCGAGAGCGCCGTCGTGATGACGGTGGGCAGGCGAGCCGCATAGCGATGATTCAGGAGCTGGAACAGCTTCTCCCGCACCCAGGGAATGTTCGCCTGCACGTCCAGGTCATCGAGCACGAGCACGGGAGCGGTCCGGATGCTCTCGAACACCTGATGGAACGTGGCGGGCTGGTCCGCCGAAAACGACTGGCGGAGAAAATCGAGAAGGTCCGGGACGACGACGAACGTCACCTCGTCTCCCTGCTGCCGCCGGTAGTTGGCGATGGCGGCGGCGAGATGGGTCTTGCCGGCGCCGTGCGGCCCCATGAACACCAGCCAGTTCTCGGGCTTCTCCGCGAACGCGAGGGCGTGACGGTACGCATTCTCCAGGGCGCGCCGCTGGTCCGGCGGAAGGTGCAGCGCCCGATGGTCGAAGCGGTCGAACGTCATCTCCCGGATCAGCGGGAGGTTGAGCGCGTCGAGGCTCCGCAGCTCCTGCGGGCGGCGCTCTTCGAGCGTCCAGACCCGCGCCAGCGATGGGTCCGACAGCCGCGTGCGGAGGCGCTCGTCGAACTGCTCCAGCGTGAGGTTCGTGGTGACGATGGTCGGCAGTCGCGCGTTGAACCGATGATTGATGAGCTGAAAGAGCTTTTCCTGGGCCCAGGGCGTCGCGCTCTGCGTCCCGAGGTCGTCGAGGATGAGCACGGGCGCGTTCCGCACCTGCTCGAACAGCCGGTCGTAGCTGAGTTCGGCGTCCGGCGCGTACGCGGCCCGCAGGTGGTCGAGCAGGTCGGGGACGACCACGAACAGCGCCGGGTGGCCGCGCTCGATGAGCCGGTTGGCGACGGCGGCGGCGATGTGCGTCTTGCCGCACCCGCTCGTCCCCGTCAGCACCAGCCAGCCCTCCGGCCGCTCGGCGAACGCTTCGGCGTCCTCGACGCAGCGCTGGTAGCGTTCCTGGTCGCGGGCCGCGGGCGAACGGCCCCGCCGCATCAGGTTCGCGAACGTGAGGCGCGTCAGCGGACCCAGATTGCTGTAGCGCTGCAGACGGCGCTGCCGCTTCTCCTCGGTCTCGCGCAGCACACACGCGCACGGCACCGCCTGCCCGAAGCGCGGGTCGTCCACGGGCACGCGGAGGCGCACGAACCCCGCGCCGCCGCATCGGGGGCAGAGGTCGCTCTCGCCGGCCGGCGGCTCAGGCGCCCTCGATGCGGGAGCGGATGATCCGTCCGTACTTCCCGCCGAGGTACCGGCGTTCGGCGTCCGAGGCAGGAAGTCGCCCAGCTTTCTCATCGTCGGGTCCTTCGACCGCCCAGCGTTCGAGGATGCGGCGGACATAGCGCCAGCTTCGCGCGTTCGCTTCCACGGCGCGGCGCATCGCCGCCTCGATCCACGACAGCGGATACAGCCGCTCGGCCTCGTCCAGCTCCTCGGCGACGAGCGGCGTGAGGGCGCCGATGTTCTCTTCGTACAATCGATAGACGGAGGGGGCGGGTGCGCGCGCCTCGATGGGCCCCCCCGGTGGCGCCCCCCGGGCCGCGACCCGCCCCGTCCGCGCCAGCTCCAGCCCGCGGCGGTCGGACGGCGTGTTGAGAAACAACCACGTGTCGTCCGCACCGTCCCCTCTAACGGGCAGAGCGAGGAGGACGCCCAGCTCCACTGCTGCGTCGACC
>DATLZC010000239.1:0-6010 GCA_035574215.1 Dehalococcoidia bacterium
GAGCCCGATGACCGTGACGACGGGGATGATCGAGTTCTTGAGCGCGTGCCGGAAGATGACCATGCGCTCGCTGAGGCCCTTCGCGCGCGCGGTCCGGATGTAGTCGGTCCGCATGACTTCGAGGAGGGACGATCGCGTGAGACGCATGATGCCCGCGGCCGACGCCAGCCCGAGGATCGCCGCTGGCGGCACGAACTGCCGTAAGTTGTCCCACGGATCATCGAAGAAGTGGACCGTGTACCCGAGCGGAGGGGCGTAGCCCCATAACTCGTTGGGGATGAGCAGCACCAGCGTCGCCAGCCAGAAGCCGGGGATCGACAGGCCGAGCACCGCGGTGACGCGTACGGCGTAGTCAAGCGGCGAATTGCGGAACACCGCCGAGACGATGCCAAAGGGCACGCCTACCACCACCGTGACCAGCACGGTGATGATGAGCAGCTCGATGGTCACGGGGAGCCGCTGTTTGATGGCCTCGATCACCGGCTGCTGGTTGACGTTGGAGACGCCGAGGTCCCCCCGCGCGAGGTCCCCGAGCCACCGGAGGTACTGGACGGGCAGCGGGTCGTTGAGGCCCATCTGCTCGCGCAGCCCCTGGATCTGTTCTTCCTGGCAGAGCGGACATCGCAGCTTCGCCGGGTCGCCGGGGGCCACGCGCAGCAAGAGGAAGACGGCCACCGACAGGATGAACAGAATGAACACCCCGGTGATGAGACGCCGGATGATATAGGCGCGCACGGTCCGCCTCTTACAGGTCCAGCCAGGTCGTGTTGATCAACAGCCCCGTCGCGCCGAGTCCCTGCGGCACGTTCTTCACGAAGTTCCAGTACAGCGTCCGGCTGAACGGGCTCACGATGGGCAGGAACATCGGGCCCTTCTCGTAGATTAGCTTCTGGACGTCGTGGATGGCCTTCACGAGCTCTTCGGGGTCCGTGATGCTCTTGGCGTCCTCGATGGCCTTGTCGACCTCCGGGTCCTGGAGCCCGGTCGAGTAGATGTTGTCGCCGGCGGGCCCGCGCGAGTGGTGGAAGTCGAGCGGGATCTCGGGCGTCTCGTAGACCTGGTTCAGCGCGAGGCTCGCGTCGTAGTTCTTCTCGGTGTAGTTGTTGAGCCACGTGCCGAAGTCCTGCGGGTCCTGTTCGACCTCGAACCCGGCCGCCCGCATCTGTTCCAGAAAGATCGGCAGGTGGGCGTTGTGCTCCTCGATGGTGCTGTTGGCCGGGTACATCACCTTGATCTTCAGCGGCAGCTCGTACCCGGCCTCCTGGATGAGCTGCTTCGAGCGCTCCGGGTCGTACGGCTGGAGCTGGTTGAGCTCCTCCTCGGACAGCGCGTAAGCGCCCGTGGGCCAGTGGACGAGGCCGTTCGGCTTGGCGTCGCCCTTGTAGACGATGTCGATATACTGCTGGCGGTTGATGGCGTACATCGCCGCCTTGCGGATGCGCGGGTCGTCCCACGGCTTGCGGGTGACGTTCATCGTGAAGGAGATGAACGTGAAGACCGGCTGCGGTTCACCCTGCCAGAGCTGCGAGTTCTGGCTCAGCAGTTGCTCCGCCTCGTCGCGGTTCTCGGCCCCGTACTGGTAGCTCTGTTTCGACAGGAACGCCGTTCGCAGCGCCGCCCGGTCCGGGATGATGCGCACGTCGATGCCGTCGATGTACGGCAGCTTTGCGTTGTTGTTGTTTTCGTCGGTCCGGTAGTAGTTCGGGTTCTTGTCGAGGTTCAGGTTCTGCCCCTCGACGTACGAGGTCACGAAGTAGGGGCCGCCTCCGACCGCGACCTGCTTCATGCGGTCCGGGTTGTTCTGGATGAGCTCCCGCGGCGGGATCGTGTTGATGAAGAAGCTCATCCGCATGAGGAACCAGGCGTACGGCTTCGGCGTCTTGACCGTGTAGATGGTGTTGTTCTCGGAGGCCTCGTGCGAAGCGAACCAGTCGTTGACGAAGACGGCGGCGTTCGCCTGCTCGAGGTTCTTGATGCGCTCGAAGCTGACGTACGCGTCTTCGGCGTCCATGTCCCGCTCGGGGATGCCGAGGTTGTTCGGCGCGATCTTCACCCCCGGCCGGATCTTGAAGATGTAGGTCACGTCGTCGGGGTGTTCGTAGGACTCGGCCAGATCGAAGAAGAAGAAGTCAGGCTTCACCGCCGACTGGGCGACGAGGACGTTGTAAATCCTGGGGAAGTAGCCTGGGCCGCCGGCGATGGAAATGTGCGGGTCGAGCGTGTCGATGTTGACGGCGCTTCCCAGCAAGTATCGCCCGCCGTACTTCGGGGTCTCGACGGCGCCGGTGGGCGAAGCGCCGGGCGTGGCGCCACCCTCCTCGCCCCCTACGCCGCACGCCGCCAGCGCCCATGCGCCCGCCGCTCCCGCGGCGCCGAGCGCCGTTCCCTGAAGCAGCCTGCGCCTGCTGATGCGGTCACGCTGCAGCCGCGCCCAGTAGCCTTGCGCCATGGTGGTGAACTCCTCCCAGATACGGACACCCGCGCCGGGCGCTCCTCCCCGGCTCTTCGGGCCATAGACTAGAAGACCGTGACGTAAAGGTCACCGTCCCGTTGTAATGATGCAGTTACGCCCAACAGGGCCTTTGTGTCAAGCGGTCGGGACACCATTCTGCGGGGATTTCGGGCGCGGGGGCGCGAAAAGGCAGCCCGAGGCGCTTCGGGCTGCCTGGTTTCGCGTTCTCTGACGCTCGAATGGCCTCAGCAGCAACTGCGCGGCTGCTCGCCGCCGTCACCGGTCGAAAAGCTGTGGCCGCAAGCGCACGACCGCACCGCGTTCGGGTTGAAGATGGTGAACCCGCTGCGCATGAGGTCGTCGACGTAGTCGATCTCTGCCCCCCTGAGGAGCGGCGCGCTGTCGGGGTCCACGAGGAGCGTGACGCCCGCGTGCTCGATGACGATGTCGCCGTCTTCCTTCCCCTGGGCGAGCGCCATCCCGTACTGGTAGCCCGAACAGCCGCCTCCGGCGACGAAGACCCGCAGAGCGCCGCTCTCGATGCCCCGCTCGGCGAGCAGAGCTTTGGCCTTCTCTGCGGCCCGGTCAGTGATCGTCAGCATCGTCAGTGCGCTCCTTTCCCGAATGCGCTCGCTTCACTCTGCTATTCTACCGCTCCCGACGCGGCGGGCGAGGCCGCCGGCCGCACCCGATAGGCGCAGTAGCTGTCGCCATCGACGCACGATGGCTCGACATACTCTACGTCGGCCTGGAGGAGCCGCCGCAAGAGCCGTTCGTCGTGCGCGCAGACCTGCGTGTGGTCGGCGTCGACCACCTTTCGGCAGGGGCAGCCGTGTCCGATCAGCAGGAAGGAGTCGCCCTCGGGCTCAACGTCGAACACGATGCCCTCTTCCGCCAGGATGCGCGTGACGCTCTCGACGCGCTCCGCCAGCGTCTCGCCCCGCACGCGCACGGCGTAGGCGTCCGCCAGCCGGTCAGCCATGCGCTCGAACACCAGGTTGGCGATCTCCGCGCCGCTCTTTCCGAGCGTCTCTTCCGGGTCGAGCGTCACGATCTCCTGGATGAGCCGGTTGGTCAGCCGCACGTAATGCTTGGGGAAGAGCTCTTCACCCGCGTCGGTCAGGGAGAAGACGTAGTGCGGTCGGCCGGTTTCGCGGCGTACCTGGTCGACGGCGATGTGCCCGTCGCGCAGGAGGATGTCGAGATGCCTGCGGATGGTGGCGGGGGCGAGGCCCAGCTCGCGCGTCAACTCGTCCACCGTCATGCGACGCCGACGGCGCAGGATTTCGAGGATGGTCTGCCGGGTACTCTCCATGTGCACACAACCGGCGCGCGGCGGGCGCTCCGGCTTCTTCTACTCTAGACCCAGTGAGCGGACGACGTCAAGCTTTCATTCATTTATATAGCGAAAAGCGCTATTGCCGCCCCTCGAGGGCGGTGATAGCCTGACCTCGTGGAGGAGCGCCGCGCGTATTTCGACCACGCCGCGACCACGCCCCCCGACCCGCGCGTCGTGGAGGCCATGCTGCCGTACCTCACGACCCGCTGGGGAAACCCCTCCAGCATCTACTACGAAGCGCGAGAGGCGCGCAAGGGGCTCGACCAGGCCCGCCGGACCGTCGCCGCCATTCTGGGCGCGAAGCCGAACGACGTTATCTTCACCTCAGGCGGCACCGAGAGCGACAACCTCGCGCTGCGCGGCGTGGCCTACGCCTCCCGCCAGCGCGGCCGGCATCTCGTCACCACGGCCATCGAGCACCACGCCGTGCTGCATACCGTCGAGCGCCTCGAACAGGAGGGGTTTCGGGTGACGCTGCTGCCGGTGGACCGCGAGGGCTTCGTCGACCTCGACGCGCTCGCGGAAGCGGTGACGGAGGAGACGACGCTGGTGAGCGTCATGTACGCCAACAACGAGGTGGGGACCATCGAGCCCATCGCCGAGGCGGCGCGCATCGCGAAGCGGCGCAATCCGCACGTCGCCTTCCACACGGACGCCGTGCAGGCGGCGGGCGCGCTCCCCATCGAGGTGGACGCGCTGGGGGTCGACCTGCTGTCCATCGCCGCCCATAAGCTGTACGGACCCAAGGGCGTCGGCGCGCTCTACGTGCGTCCCCGGACGCCGTTTCTCCCGCAGACGCTGGGCGGGTCGCAGGAACGGAATCGCCGCGCGGGGACGGAGAATGTGGCGGGCGCTGTGGGGCTGGCCAGGGCGCTCGAGCTCGCGTACGAGGAGCTCGATTCACGGAACGCGCACTGCCGCGAGCTGCGCGACCGCCTGCTCGAGGAGGTGCCCGCGCGTGTTCGCGGAGCGCATATCACCGGGCCGCTGGACCGTTCCCGCAGGCTTCCGAACAACGCGAGCTTCTGCATCGAAGGCGTCGAGGGCGAGGCGGTGCTGATCCAGCTCGACCTCGAGGGGTTCGCGGCGAGCAGCGGCTCGGCCTGCACGACGGCCTCCCTGGAGCCATCGCACGTCCTCACGGCAATGGGCTTGCCCGAGGATCTGGCCCGCGGCTCGCTGCGTCTCACGGTGGGGAAGGACAATACGCACGAGGAGGTGGACCGGCTCCTCGAGGCGCTTCCCCGTATCGTCGAGCGGATCCGGGCGCTCGCGCCGTCCCCGCGGCCGAAGTACGCGGGGACAGGCTTGGGCTAACCCCGGGGCCGGCCTACAATGGCACGAAGACGGAGGCGACCATGACACCGCCTGCGGAGCAGCCCCTGACGTTCACCGACGTCGACGACGAGGTGCGGGGGAACCTGCTCCTCTCGAGCGTCGACGCCGTGCTCAACTGGGCGCGCAGTTCGTCGCTGTGGCCCGTGATGTTCGGCCTGGCGTGCTGCGCCATCGAGATGATCGCCACGGCGACGTCACGATACGACATCGCCCGCTTCGGAGCGGAGATCTTTCGCGCTTCGCCCCGGCAGGCCGATCTGATGATTGTGTCGGGCACGGTGACCTGGAAGATGGCGCCGTCGGTGCGGCGCGTGTACCTGCAGATGCCCGACCCGAAGTGGGTCATCGCCTTCGGCGGGTGCGCCACCATGGGTGGGCCGTTTGCCTACGGCTACAGCACGCTGCCGGGCGTGAACCTCATCGTCCCCGTCGACGTCTACGTGCCCGGCTGCCCGCCCCGCCCCGAGTCGCTCCTCACAGGCCTGATGATGCTCCAGGAGAAGATCCGCCGTCACGGCGTCACGGGAGAGCGGGACACGCCGCAGCCCAACGGCGACTTCTCGAACTACCTGCCCCCGGACGACCCGGTGCGCAAAGAGCTCGAGTCGCTCTTTCCGCCGTACATCGAGCAGGCGTAACGCGCGGAGCCAGGCATTTGCTATTCTGAAGTGAGCGGAAGGCCGGCCATCGCCGGCCCCGTTCCGAGAGGCGCACCGCATGACGGGGCGCTGTCCCGAGGACGTGGCCGGTGCTATACTTCCGCCGCTTTGCGTGGGCCGCTAGCTCAACTGGCAGAGCAGCTGACTCTTAATCAGCCGGTTCGGGGTTCGAGTCCCTGGCGGCTCACCATCCGAACGCACGCAACGACGGGGCGCGCGGGA
>DATLZC010000240.1:0-2965 GCA_035574215.1 Dehalococcoidia bacterium
GCTCCGGCGCGCACCGTGTCGTAGATCAGGTCCTCCGCGAGCTTGTCCTCGTCGTGGGGGCCGATCTTGCCGCCCATCGAATAGCGTTCGAGTAGCCCATCGAACCTGAACTCTCGCGGCGGGTCGTGCCGGTCCCGGTAGGAGTCGAGACCGCGCGCCTTCGCCCGCTCCTCGAGCTTCTGCGCGAGCAGGTAGAAGATCTCCCACTCCGGCTTCGCCTCGCCGGGAGGATCCACCGCCTTGTCGGTGAAGACGAGGAAGTTCAGATGCGCCGTCGGGAAGCGGAAGTCGGTCTTCTCGTAGTACGCGGCGGCGGGGAGGAAGATGTCCGACTGGCGGGCAGTCGAGCTCATCCGGTAGTCGATGGTCACCACCAGCTTGAACTTGGGCCAGGCGTTCTCGAGGAGCAGCTTGCCCCCGCCGCGCGTGCGCCGCAGCGTGTTCCCACAGGCGCCGATGAACACCCGCGGCTCCTGGTCCGGCTTGGGCTGCACGACGCCTTCCCACCAGCCTTTCTCCACGGCCTCGCGGAAGTACTCGTCGAACGAGCGCTTCATCCCGGTGTCGGACCAATCGCGCCGGTTCCAGACCTCGCGATAGCCGCCGTGCCAGTACCAGAAGAAGTGCGGCGGGACGGTCATCGCGCCCATGTTCAGCGGCGCGAGGGCGCTCCGCTTCGCCTCCTCGCGCTCGACCTCGATGGCCACCATCTCCGGGGTGAGGTCCGGATCGCGCTTCTTGACCTCGTGTTCGACCTCGAGCTGCTTCTGGGCGAGTTCCATGAAGCCCTCGAAGCCGGGCTTGCTCTTCAGGTTGTTCGCCATCACGAGCTGGCTGCTGTTCCAGCCGCGCATCCCCGTGCCCTGGCGGCCGAAGTTGCCCGTCAGCGCCAGCACCAGCGCCATCGCCCGCTCCATGAGGTCGCCGTGGTAGTACTTGGGCGTGTTGAACCCCTGGAGGATGTGGATGCGCTTCGCCTCGATGACCATGCTGGCCAGCCGCTCGATGAGCCGGGGCGACGCGCCGGTGATACGCGACGCCCGCTCGGGCGTGTACTCCTCGAGCAGGTCGCGCAGGAGCGCGAACGCCGGGCGCACCTCCACCTCCGTGCCGTCGTGCAGCTTCACGCGGTACGAGCCTTCGAGCGCAGGATCGATCTTCCCGAGCCGGAGCGTCTTCCGTGGTGCCCGGGCCAGCCGGCTCGCCGCGGCGTCCCAGACGTAGAGCTGGTCCTCGCGCCCTTCGCCCTCGACGTCCGTCTGGCGCAGAAAGCGTCCGTTGTCGCTCCGAACCAACAGGGGGAGGTCGGTCTGCTCTTTGACGAAGGCCTCGTTCACGGCCCCGCGATCGATGACGATCTTGCAGATCGCGAGCGCGAGGGCGGCGTCGCTGCCGGGCTCGACCGGGACGTACAGGTCCGCGTGAATGGTCGAGGCGTTGTAATCCGGGGCGATGGACACGACACGCGCGCCGTTGTACCGCGCCTCCATGATGTAGTGCGCCGACGGAATCCGCGTGTACAGCGGGTTCATGTGCCACAGCAGCAGCAGGTCGGCGTGGTACCAGTCGTCGATGGAACTCACGAAGTGAAACTTGCCGAACGTCTCGTAGATGCCGACGTTGAAGTCGGACGTGAGGGCGTTGTTGTCGAGCACCGTCGCCCCGATGAGGCGCATGAGCCGCCAACCGGGCACGGCCCCGTGCACGGTGCCCCCTTCGCCCGAGCCGAACTCGAAGATGACGGACTCCGGGCCCTGCTCTTCGATGGCGTCGAGGATGCCGTCGGCGACCTGGGTCAGCGCCTCGTCCCAGGAGATGCGCTCCCATTTCCCCTCCCCGCGCGCGCCCACGCGGCGCATGGGGAAGGTGATGCGCTCGGCGCCGTACATGACCTCGCTGAAGCAGCCGCCCTTCTGGCAGCCGCGCGGGTTCATGTCCGGCACGCGGTCCTCGATCTGCGGATACTGCGCGCCCTGCTCCTCACGGAAGACGATGTTGTCCTTGGTGTAGACCCGCCAGGAACACGACCCGGGGTAGCAGTCGACCAGGTGCGTGCCCCAGGTGACCTTGTCCCAGGTCCACTTCTGGCGGTACACGTCCTCGAAGGTGGAGTAGGTGCGGGCCGCTGTGGACAGGCTGCGCTGGAAGGACGGGAGCGGCGCGAGCCGGGCGAGCCCCAGAGCAGCGACCGCGGCTCCCGTCGCCTTCAGAAACGTCCGTCGGCTCACCCGGCTCATGACCTCTCACCCTCGATTGTGCGGGGAGCCCAGCCCTCGTCCTCGACCGGCGATCCGCTGGAACCGTTCATCCTTCCGGCGGGAGGACCCGCTGGCTCGATCGTGCTGTTCCGCCTGTCGGGACGCCGGCTGGGCTCCGGACCCCGGCGTCTACCTGTCGCTCCTTATCGCTTGGTTGTCGCTTGCGGGCCTCCCACCTCCACAGGGTCTCGGGTGAACGGTTCGAACAACGTGTGCCAGCGGTACACGATGAGCGTATCCAGCAGTTCGGACTTCCCCCCGTTGCGGACCTTCTCGAGCTCGCTCTTGAGCGTGCCAAGCGCCTTGTGGACGCGAGGCCCGAAGAGCCGCTCGAGGTACTCCATGGGGATGCGCGGCGTCTCGGTGTCGAGGCTGCCGTCATCGTTGAGCCGGTAGGGCGACAGCGGCGGGATGTAGAAGACGTTGGGCTCGGTGCCGTACTCGGGGTGCAGCGGCAGCGCCACCTCCCACTCGTACACCAGTTTGTAGATGGGCCGGTCCTTATCGTTCAGGTACCCCACGAAGACCAGCCGCCCCGGACACTGCCGCGCGCACGCCGGCGCCACCCCCTGCTCCAGCCGCGGGAAGCACATGATGCAGTGCTGGCTCACCTTCCGCACGTAGTTGAAGTAAATCTTCTTGTACGGACACGCCTCCGCGCAGAACTGGTACCCGCGGCACCGCTCCTCGTCCCGCAGCACGATCCC
>DATLZC010000241.1:0-13462 GCA_035574215.1 Dehalococcoidia bacterium
GGTGTTCATCAACATCGCCGTCAACGTGCGCATCTTCCCCGTGACCGGCATCCCGCTGCCCTTCATCAGCCAGGGAGGATCGTCGCTCATCACCATGTGCATCGCCCTGGGTCTCGTCCAGAGCGTGCTCATGTACCGCAAACGGATCGCGTTCTATGCCCGAGACGTCGTTCCGTAGGCGGGGGCCATCGGCCGCACGCCTCGCGGCTGTGGCCCGCATCGCCGCCACCATCGCGATTCTGGCCGCGCTGGTCATCAAGCTCTCGCCCGCGGAGATCGCCGGCGCGGTCCGCGATGCGCGGCCCTGGCCTCTAATCGGCGCCGCGGCGCTGCTGGGGCTCGTCCAGGCGCTGGTGGTCGTGAAGTGGTGGTGGCTCCTCCGCGGGCGCGACATCGCCGCCGGAGGACGGCTCGTCGGCCGGAGCTACTTCGTGGGGAACCTCCTGACGACCGTGCTCCCGACGGCTATCGGCGGCGACGTGTACCGCGTCTACCGAGTGACGCGAGACACGGGGGCGCGAACGTCCGACGTCAGCATGAGCGTCCTCTTCGAACGGGCGACCGGCTACGGCGCCATGGCGTCGCTGGGCGCGCTGGGCGCAGCCTTCCACATCGGCGGCGCGGGCGCGGGAGCAGCGCTGCTGGCGGGAGAAGTCGCCCTGGCGCTGCTGGCGCTGGCCGCGGCTGACCGCGTATGGCTGCCTCGCCTGCCCGCGCGGCACCGGCTTCGCACCGTGCTGCGCGACCGCGCCGAGCTCCGGCGTCTCGTGTGGATGACGCTGTTCTCGCTCGGCATCCAGGCGCTCTATATCAGCAGCATCGCCCTCATCGGCCTCGCGTTCGGCGTCGAAGCGTCCTGGTGGTACTGGGCCACGTCCGTCGCTCTCGTCGCCGCCGCCACCCTCATTCCCCTGTCGCTGGGGGGCCTGGGTATCCGCGAATCGGGCTTCGCGGCGCTCCTCTCGCGCCAGAGCGGCAGCGCGGCGGCGGGCGCGTCGGTGGGATTCGCCCTGGGAGCGCTGCTCGCGCTCGTCAGCGCGATCGCGTTGCTCGCGCTGGAGGCGGCGTCACGCTTCGAGCTCGCCCCGAGCCGCACGGCCAGTCCCTCCACGAGCGAGGCCGAAGCGTAGCGTCAGTCGTCCCGCGAGCGGGCGGCGCCCGCTGGAGTGGCCTCGGAGGCTCGATCCGTGACGAGAGACGCCGGTCGGCGCTCGAAACGCACCCGAACGATCGCCGCCAGCACGCTCCACCCTGCGGACAGCCCGAGCTTCTTGCCCTGCGCCCGTGAGCGGGGACGATACGCCACGGGCACCTGTACGATGCGGTACCCGGCCTTCATGAGCCGGCACGTGATCTCGGCGTCGAGATCGAACCCCCGGCACGTGAGGGGCAGGGAACGGGCGAGCTCCGTCCGCATCATTTTGTAGGCGGTCAGGATGTCGTTGACGGGCTGCAGGAACAGCGCGCTCGCCAGCAAGGAAAGCGCCCGGTTCCCGAGATAGCTCGGCCATGGGGTCTCGCCCCGGCCGTGAGCGAACCGCACGCCGTACACGACATCGCAGCGCCCACTTTCGATGAGCGTGAGCATCGACGGGAAGACCGCCGGATCCAGCTCCAGGTCGGCGTCCTGAATGACCACGACCTCGCCGGTCGCGCGCTCGATGCCGGCTCGGACCGCGACTCCCTTCCCCCGCGCGACTGGCTCCGGGATCAGCACGATGTCTCGAACCAGCTCGAGCAGCTCGCGCGTGCCATCAGTCGAAGCCCCATCGATCACGATGAGCTCCTTCGGCGCACCGACGTCGACCGCGCGCACCCGCTCGATGACCTCGAGAATGGTGTCCCGCTCGTTGCGCACGGGGATAATGACCGATAGCTTCACGACGACTCCTCCCGGCTGAGGCGGTTCGCCTCCTCGAGCTGGTCGAGCCGGTCTACGACGAGCCATTCGTCGTCGAAGCGGTACGCGCCGACGCGCCGGCCGGAACAGATGAGGCGCGAGGCCAGATCGGGCATGTCCAGGTAGGCGTCGTCCGGCACCTCCTCCAGCGCGCCCGGGCTCAGCACGTACACCCCTGCGCTCACGTCGACACGTTGCACCGGCTTCTCCACGACCTCGGTGACGCGGTCTCCATCGATGCGCACGACGCCGTACGGAATGTGCGCTTCGTAGGCGCGGACGGCGATCGTCATGTCGTAGCCACGCTCTGCGTGCCAGCCCCACAGCGCGCGCATATCCAGCTTCGTCAGCGTATCGCCGTTCATGACGAGCAGCGGCTCCGTCGGCGGGAACTGGCGGCGCACGAGCGACAGCGCGCCCGCCGTGCCCAGCGGCTCCGATTCGCGCACGTAGCGAATCCTCACCCCCATCGACGCCCCGTCCCGGAAATAGGTCTCGATGAGCTCGGCCCGGTATCCGACCGCGAGAATGATGTCGTCGAAACCGTGCGTGCGCAGGCGCGCGATGATCTCCTCGAGGATGGGCTTCTCGCCGACCGGGATCAGCGGTTTCGGGATCGCGTACGTCAGCGGCCGCAGCCGGATTCCCTTTCCGCCCGCCAGAATCACCGCCCTCATACCGCGTACTCCTGCGGCCGGTACAGGTCGAGGCGTTCAGCGACCCAGGCGATGGTGCGGCGCAGGCCCTCCTCGAACGAAACGGCGGGGCGCCATCCGGTCAGCCGCTCCGCCTTCGAGGCGTCGGCGAGGAGGCGGCTCACCTCGCTCTTCTCGGGACGGAGCCGGCGCTCGTCGCCGACGACGCGCAGCTCTTTCCCCAGGGCCTCGCCCACCAACCGAACTACCTCACGAATCGAGACGCCTCTCCCCGTGCCGAGGTTCACGACCTCGCCCACGCAGGCGCCGCATCGGGCGACTTCGAGAAAACCGCGAGCGGTGTCTTCGACGTACGTGAAGTCGCGCACGGTGTCCAGCGCGCCGAGACGCAGCTCGCTCCCCGAAAGGGCCTGTGCGATGATGGTCGGAATCACCGCCCGGGCCGACTGCCTCGGTCCGAACGCGTTGAACGGCCGCACGATGACCACCGGCGTCTCGAACGAGCGGTAGAAGCTCTCCCCGAGAGCGTCCCCCGCGATCTTGGTGGCCGCGTACGGCGATTGCGCCTGCAACGGATGCGCCTCATCCATCGGCACGTAACGGGCCGAGCCGTACACCTCGCTCGTGGAGGTGAGCACGACGCGCTCGATAGCGCCGTTCTCGCGCGCCGCCAGCAGGACGTTCGCCGTGCCGGTGACGTTCGTGTCGATCACCTCCTGGGGATGAGCGTAGGAGTACGGGATGCCGATGAGAGCTGCGAGATGGAAGACCACGTCCGAGCCCTTCACGACGTCGCGGACGGCGTCGAGATCGCGGATATCGCCAAGGACCGGCCGCACACAGTCGAGAACGGAAGGCGCGAGGAATTCGAGGCAACCGCGCTGGCCCCGAGAGGTGTACCGGAGGAGCGCGGTGACGTCGGCACCCTCCTCAACGAGGCGCTCGACCAGATGGCTGCCGATGAAGCCGCCGGCGCCCGTCACCAGGACTCGCTTGCCGCGGAAGGAGAGGTCGGCGGCCACTCACACCTCCGCGGGCACGGCCGCCGCACGCAGCGCCCGCCACTCCTCGACCGCCCGTGTGAGGACCAACGACACGGGCGCCGCGGCGAGCACAGCGACGAACGGCAAGATCGGCACGTGATACCGATCATTCCCAATGAACACGACGCCGAACAACAACGTGTAGTAGGCGATGGGCAGGAGCGCCACCAGCATGGCGCTGCCCCTGCGGAGGACCCACCATGCCGGCGCGCCAACAACCGCCAGCCCCACGAGCGCGTAGTAGTAGGCGTTGGAGAACGCAACGAGCCGGTCGGCGCCCTCCCGCCCGAACCACGGCTTGTTGCTCTGAATCCACTCGACCCCGGCCTTGTCCGATCGGTATAGCAGCGCCAGGCGAGAGAACGTCAGCTTGAACTCCTCGAGCGGATGGTCGAGCGCCCACTCGAGCGCCTGACGCTGCGCCTCGCGATTCGCCTCGACCTCACGCCGAGGGAGCGGCAGGTCCGCGAACTGCGACTCGAACTGGACGACGACGTTTAGCGATGGCCCACCATCCGTCTCCGGATTGTGGCCCTGAAGCATCACTCTCCCCACCCCCGTGGTGCCGGGAATCCATGCGTCCATCTGGATGCGGTTGCGGAGGACCCAGGGTGCGAACGCGATCGACATCCCGACGACGGCCAGCGCGGTCCACCCCAGCGCCGTCCGCCAAGAACGAGAGCGAGCGAGGAACAACAGGAACAGGACCAGCGGAAACGCCGCGAGTTCGCCGCGCGTGAGCGCGGCCACGCCGGTGAGGAATCCGAGCGCCGCCAACTGCCATCTGCGCGGGCCGGCCTCGCCGAAGACCCACTGCAAGGTGAGATAGGCCGTCAGCGCCAGCAGGAACGTGAAGAACACCTCGGACATCGTGAGCGCGGTGAACAGCGCGTGGCTCGGCAGAAACGCAACTAGGACGCCCGCCACCGCGCCCGCCACGTCGCCGAACAACCGCCGCGCGATGAGGAACGCGAGCAGCGCAGTGGCCGCGCCGAGCGCCGCGTTGGCGACTTTTCCCGCCAGGAGCGAGCCTCCGGTCACTTTGTAGATCGCCGCCAGAAACGCAGGGTAGCCGGGAGGCCAGAGGGCGCTGGGCCCGACCTCGGTATCGTTGGGGTACGCGGGCGAGCCGTCGGCGAGCTTCCAGATGGTGGGATCCCACACGTACCCCTTGCCTGCAGCGATGGAGCGCGCCGAAAAGTCGTACCAGACCGAGTCGTCGAAGCGGCCGTCGCGGGGGTCCGGGTTGACGTACCCGATGAGCGCGAGCCTGAGGGCTAGCGCGAGTAAGAACACCGACACGCCGGCGAGCGAGATGGGCCGCAGCCATCCACGAATAGACGCCGCCAATCCCGGAGATGGCTCGACCCCCGAAAGCAAACGCTCACGCAGCGTCGGCTCCACCTCGACCGTCACGCGATTATCCTCCGGCCACGCCGGGCGCCGCCGCAGGCTCGCGACGCATCCACTCGGGCGCCGGAAGCGCCCGGCGTCTCGCGGAGCTCGCCACCAACGCGATACCGGCGCCCGCCGACATAGTCAGAATCGGGACCGCGGGGTAATGGAAGCGCGGGTCCCCGAAGAACACGATGGGAATGGCGAGCACGTACGCCGCCACGAGCAGAAGGCCCGCCCCTCGCGGGTCGCGCGACAGCAAGAGGAACGGCGCGCTCACCAGGGCCCAGCCCATGACCCCGAAGAACCAGAGATTCGACCAGTGGGCCAAGGCGCTCTGCAGGTTGTCGGGGATGAACGGGTCGTGCCCGTACGACTCGGTGGCATAGAGCCCATCGGCATCGGTGTACAGAAGCCAGAAGAGTTTGTCCCAAGGCAACGTCAATTCGTCCAGTGGGTGGGTGAGAGCAAACCGCACCGCCCTCCTCAGCCCTTGCCGATCCCTCTCGACCTCCACTTCCAGGGGGGCCATTCTGTCGTAGTCGTAGTCGTCGAAGCAGGGACCGGTCATCACGAACGCGCCCGTGGCGCCTTCGTGATGACCGATGCATAGATCATCGCCGGCATTGGTCGAGATCATCGTCGGCGTGCCGAGCCGGATTGTGTTGCGAATGGACCACGGGACCGCGAAGACGAGAATTCCCGCGAGGACGATCCCCGCGTGAATGGCCGCCGTCCGGGGTCTGCGGTGCACCCACCACCAGAAGACGAACAGCGCGAACGGAAGGAGCAGCGTGATGGCGCGCGTCAGCGTCGCCGCCCCGAGCAGCAGCCCGCCCGCGGCCAGCCGCACCCATGGCATCTCGCCTGGTCTGGGGCGATCCCAGAAGAGCGCCGTCAGGCCGGCCATCAGCAGGAACGTGAATAGCGGCTCCGACAGCAGCGTGCCGGTGTAGAACACCTGGCCCGGGAAGACCGCGTGGAGGAATGCGGCGCTCGCCCCTGCGGCGGCGCCGAGCACGCGGCGCCCGAGCACGAACACCAGCGCCGTCGTCGCAGCGCCCAGGATGGCGTTCATCACCTTGCCCGCCAGGATGTACTGGTCGGGCAACGGCGTGTGGTCCAGAAGCCAGTACACACCGCCGAGCGCCGCTGGGAAGCCCACCGGATAATATGCGAACGGCTCGCCCGTGAGGCGCGTGTATCCGTTCCCGGCCGCGATCTGATGGGCGAGGATGTCGTACATCAGCGGATCGTTGAGGCCCTGCGGCGGCCGGTCGGCGTACACGGCCCACGTCGCCCGGACAGCGAGCGCGAGCGCCACGATGGCCACGCCGATCACCACGTCGCGGCGCACGGCCGCCAGCGAGGCGAAATCGGGCGGGAGCCGAAGCGCTACAGCCTTCACGACGCCCCCGCAAAGAGCAGTCTCGGTTTGCGCCCGGCGAGCCGCCGTGCGAGCTCAACGCCGACGCCGGCCGTGACGCCCACCCCGACGCACACCGCGAACATCACGGGGACGTGGAACCTCGGGTCGCCGAAGAACAGCACGTGCCCCGCGGTCCACAGCGCAGCGAGCAGCGTCAGGAGCGCTGCCGCTGCGTTCCGGCGCGCGGCGCCCACCAGCAACCCGGCCGCCCCCAGGGCGAGGACGGCGAAATACGCGCCGTTCGTGGCCGCGCGGACGGTCTCTCCCCGCTCGTCATCGAAGATGGGCGTTCGCCCGTAGCCCTCGTTCCAGTCGAACCCCACCGTGTCGGACTCCCAGAGCAGGCGCACCTTGTTCACTGCGAGCCGCGCTTCCTCGAGAGGATGCGTGACCATGAACCGAAGGCCGTCCTCGAGCATCGCCTGCGCTCTCGCGGCCTCCTGACGTTCCGGCGGAAGATGGTCGAACGACTCGGGATACACGTGCGGGTCCATGCCACCGGTCGCGCCGTCGTGGTGGCCCATCCACAGGTTTCCCCCGAGATTCGAACTCACGAGGATGGGCCTGCCGAGCTCGCGGAGGTTGCGGGCCGCCCATGGCGCGAGCACGGCGAGCGCTCCGAACGTTGCAAGGGTACCCCACAGCAGCGTCTGCTTCCAGGGCGCGCCGCGCAGCCACCAGAACAGTCCGAACACGGGGAGCAGAATCAGCGCTTGACCCCGCACAAACGCCGCCATCCCGACGCCGGCGCCCAGGGCCAGCGCCGCGACCGGACCCCGCCGGGCCGGATTCCACCGGAGCGCGGCGAGCGCCAGGAAAACCAGCGTCGCCGTCGACAGCGTCTCCGACATGGTGAGTGAGGAGAAGACGACCTGACCGGGAAGCAGCGCGAACGTCAGGCCCGACGCCAGCCCCGCGACTACCCCGCCCGCGGCTCGCCCGAGGGCGTAGACACCCAACGCGGCGGCGCCTCCCAAGAGCGCGTTCGCGAGCCCGGCGACCAAGGGATCGTCCGGGAAGATGCGGTAGAGCGCCCCCAGGAAAAACGGATACCCCGGCGGCCACAGCGCGGTCGGAAGGCCCGACCAGGGGTTGATCAGACCCTCACCGCGGGCGACGTACCGCGCGGCCTCGTGGTAGAAGACCGAGTCGTCGAAGCGGCCGTTCGCCAACGGGTCGAATCGGACGTACAGCGTCCAGAGTGCGCGGCTCGCGAACGCGATGGCCGCCACGAGCGCAGGCGCGGCGGCGTTGCGGAACGAGGGAGGCGACACCATCAGCGGTCCGACGTCTCGTCTTCCGGGGCCCCGAACGGGCGAAACCGACCGCTGCCATCATACTGCACGATCTGGGCGCCCCAGCCGTACTCGGGCAGCACGGCCAGCGCTCCCGAGCTGGGTTGGAACAACCATGTGGGCAGATCGCGCGCGAGGGCGTCGCCGTAGAGTGTCTGCGCGACCGACGGCACCCACGTGGGCACCCAGAGCGAGTGCGACCATTCGCCGTCCAGGATCACCAGATACGACCGCTGCGGCAGCGTCGGCTCCGCCTCCCGAAGCCGGCTCGAGAGGATGCCCCAGGAGTCCGCCCACCGCACGAACCATCCGTTCTGCGCATGCGTCTGCACGCCCATGCCCGCGACGAAGAGCGTGGCCGCGAGGCCGCCGAGCGCATGCGCCACCTCGGGGAGCCGCGGCCGGAGCAGGTCGTACGCGAGCGCCACCGCGACGCCGAGGAGCAGGCCGAAGAACGCCGCCCCCGCGTACGTGTAGCGTGTCGCCGTCCAGGGTTGCACGGGCGCATACGGAGCCAACATCACGATGACGCCCGCGCCCGCCAGCCTCGCCAACAGCGGCCCCTTCGCCAGCGCGACGAGGATCGACGCCGCCACGAGCGACCCGATCGTCCACTCCAGCGCGCCCGCCCCGGGCGGTAATTCGCCGACCGGATACGCCAGTCGCGACAGATACACCCAGAGCGTCTCGAAGGCGTGTCCGGGCGAGCTCAGGCTGATGCTGTCGCCCGCGCACCGGCACGACGCCAGCACGGCCCCGATGGCGAACGCGACGACTCCGAACGGCGCGAGCGCCACGAAGAGACCCGTCCTCCCGGTCCACCGCTCTCCCGAGAGGAAGAGATAGAGCGCGATCACGGCCCCGAAGACGGCGCTGGCCTCGTTCGCGAGGGCACCCGCGGCGTACAACGCCACCGACGCCCAACGCCACCCCTCCTCTCGGGTCGCGAGCCATCGCTGCGCCGCGAGCAGCGAGGCCAGAAGGAGGAACGTAGCCAGCACATGCGGCAGCGCCGTCACGTACGTCACGGTGTGCACATGAGACGCCGTGAGCCCGAAGTAGCCCGCAGCGGCGGCGGCCACCAAGGTCCGCTTGGTCTGATTCACCGCGAAGGCGTACAGGCACGCCACCGCCCCGAGATGCGCCATCAGGTTCACCACCCGGAAGCCCGTGGCGTCGAGCCCGAAGACCTGGAATTCGACCCAGTACACGAGCATGCTCACCGGACGCCAGTGCGGCGTCAGATCCCGCAGCAGGAGCACATCGCGCATGTAGGCGAAGAACGAGCGATGGGTGATGTCGTTCAGGGTGACGAAATCGTCGCCGAAGAACGGATGGCCGAGCGTCGAGGCGTGGAACGCGAAGACCGCCGTCAAGACGGCGTACAGAGGCGCGTGACGAAGGGGAGGAACGAACGCCTGGGCGCGGAGCCGCCCGAGGCGGAGAAGCGGTGTCGGGAAGATGGGCCGGCTGAGCGTCGGCCCCTGGGCTCTCGCCATCGCGGGGTTTTCCTCCCCCCGGAAAACCCCGCCACCAGTCGCCGCGATGCTAGCATGCGCGCACATTCATTGACAATAGCCGTGCGCGATGCGATTGACAGGCGGTACCGCCTTGCGTAGGATGGCGGCGACTCCCGCGCCGTGATTCGGCGCCCGAGGTCGGGGGGACGCCTCGACCTGACCTCCCCGAGCCGCAACGTTTCGACAGGGAGGTGTGCCATGCGGTTCGTCGTCGGATTCCTCATCGGTGTGGCCATCGGCGCGGCCATCGCCCTCGTTGTGGCGCCGCGTCCGGGCCGCGAAACGCGCGAGCGGATCAAGGAGCAGATCCGCCAGCGTCAGGCCCGGCGTGAGGAAGCGCCCACGGCCGCGCCCGCTCCGGAGCCCGCGGCGGCGCGCTGAGCCGAAGCCCCAGGGACGCGTCGAGAGGAGCGCGCTTGCAGAACGGCCACCTGAAGCTGATCGTGATCATCGCGTCGGACACCGACGCCGACAAGCTCATCAAACGCCTCGTCGGTCAGGGGTACCCCGCGACGAAGATCAGCAGCACCGGCGGGTTTTTACGCAAGGGAAACGCGACCATCCTCTCGGGGGTGGAGGCGGACGAGGTCGACCAGATCATCGCCATCGTCCGCCAGGAATGCTACGCCCGCACCGAGTACGTCCCGGTGCAGACGCTTCCCTTCTTCGGCGAGGGCTCCGTGCTCGCCGAGCCCATCGAAGTGCGCGTCGGCGGCGCCATCGTGTTCGTCGTCGACGTCGAGCGCTTCGAACGGATTTAGACCAGCGTCAGGAACGTCTCGACGAGGTCGGCGTCGAGCTGGGTGCCCGCCGCTCCGGCGAGCACCTGCTTCGCGTCTTCCACCGACAGCGCCTTGCGATACGGACGCTCCGAGGTGAGGGCGACGAAGGTATCGGCGACGGCGATGATCGCGGCCTCTTTCGGGATGTCGCCGTGGCCGAGCATTTCGGGATAGCCCTTCCCGTCGGGCCGTTCGTGATGCCTCCCGACCCAGAGGGCGACCTCCTCGAGCCCGGGTATCGCCTCGAGCACCATCTGGGAATACCCAGGGTGCCGGCGCATGATCTGCATCTCGGTGACTGTGAGGATGTCGGGCTTCGCCAGAATGCGAGCGGGGATCCCCAGCAGCCCGATGTCGGCGAGCAGCGCCGCCAGCTCGATGACCTCCGCATGGGCGCGGTCGTACCCGGCGGCCAGCGCGAGCTTCCCCGCCCACTCGGCGGTCCGCCGAGCGTGACGGGGCGACGCCCCGCGCTTGGCGTCGGCCAGGTCTGCCATGACTTCGGCGAACCGGAGCGCCCGTCGCCGGTTGCGTTTCTCGTCTGGGATCGGGCACAGGTTCGCAAGCGTCGAGGGAAGCCGCTCGTCGAACAGGCCGAGCCAGAACTCGTCGGTTCGCGCGAGCTCGCGCGCGGCGGCGGCGACCTCCGGGTCGAGCGAACTGCCCTCGTGGGGGCCGAGGCCCGCAATCAGGTTCCGTCTCGCGACGAGGCCGCTCGGCTCGGCGGAGATGAGCGCTTCGATGAGGTCGGCTGCGGCGAGGATGCGCGCGGCCGGCGGAATCTCGCGCTCCGACAGGCCTTCGGGGAACCCCAGGCCGTCCCATCGCTCGTGGTGGGCGGCGATGGCCTCCGCCACGCCGTCGGGCAGCTCGAGCTCCGAAGCGATTTGCGCGCCGACCCGCGGGTGGCGGTAGAGCGCGTCGACGACTGCGCCGACGTCGGCGAAGGAGAGCTCGAGGCCGAGCTCCTCGGGCGTCTTCAGGGGAAGCGCGCCCGTGAGCGCCTCTTCGCTCAGCCCCACGACTCTGCACAGGTCTGCGGTCGCGGCGGCTGCGCCCACGTCGTGGAGGAGCGAGGCGTGGAAGACGGCGGCGATGGTCTCGGCCGGAAGCCCCAGGTGCCGAGCGATGGACACTGCGATGTAGGTGAGGCGGTAGGTGTGGCCGATCTGCTTGCCTTCGGCCAGGTCCAGCGCCTGCGCCAGCGCGAGCCCCAGCTCGACGGTCGAGAGCGCCGGAATGCGAAGGGGCCGGATGGATTCGTGGGAAACCGCGGCTGATTGTCCGGAATGGGAGAGGTTGCCGACCACGTCGTACTCCAACCGAAGCGCAGGCCCGCCCTGAGCGGGCATCTCAGTCCTGCGTTAGTATCGGCAGCAGCGGTCCAGTGGTTCAGGCGGGGCGAGGGAAATCCGGCGTCCCGCCGCGTCAGGGCGGGGCGCTCCTCTAGGCGCGTGGCGACCCGCTTCGTGGCGAGGTCGGTACGGCAAGTCGGGGTCCGATGCCCGCGACCGTCGGGGCCCCGCCCGATGCGGAGAACGAAAACGGGAGCGGCGAGAAGCCTCACCGCTCCCGAATCGTGCCTCGAGTGCTCGGCGCTACCGGCGCTTGAGCGCGAGACGCGCGCCGCCTGCGAGCAGAAGCGCCCCGGCCGCGGCCGACCCGACGAGCCACCAGAGCGAGCCGGTTCCTTCGGCGGTTCCGCCGGTGCCCGTGGCGGGCGGCTGAACACCCGCGCCCGGCGCGCCGCCCGGCGACGTCGCCGTAGCGGTCGGCGCCTGCGGCGTCTCCGTGGCAGCGACGGGCGTCTCCGTGGGCGCCGGCGTCTCGGTCGCCACCTCCGTAGGCGCTTCAGTCGGCGTGGTGGTACCGGAGCGCACCGTCGCTGTGGGCGTGTTCGTCGGCTCCTGGGCGAGGACGGTGGGCATTCCTCCGGTGAGGGCACTGGCTAAGCCCGCAGTGACAACCACCACTCCCACCGCTGCAGCAACATAAGTCCACGCGAGACCGATTCTCATTCGGTTCCCTCCTTTCGGACTCAATGTTGTCGAGCGGGGCGAGTCCCCGCCTTCCTGCGGATTTCGTTCAGTATAGTGCGACATTGCGCGGCGTCGCGCAAGCGCATGCGACGTGATGTTATGTCGAGATGAACAGCGGCGCCAGCACCAGCGTGATCGTGCTGAGCAGCTTCACCAGCACATGCAGCGACGGGCCTGCCGTGTCCTTGAACGGGTCGCCCACGGTGTCGCCCACCACCGCCGCCGCGTGCTCCGGCGTCCCCTTCCCGATGACGTTCCCCTGGGCGTCGCGCAGATTGCCCGCCTCGATGTACTTCTTGGCGTTGTCCCAGGCGCCACCGCCGTTGTTCAGGAACGTCGCCAAGATAATGCCCCCGATGGTCCCGACGATGAGCAGCCCCGCGACGGCCAGCCATCCCGATGAGTTCTCGGCCGTGACGCCCGCCACCGTCACCGACTCGTCGCGCGCGTACCGGAAGATCAGGCCCACCACCACGGGCATGCCGACGGCCAGCAGGCCCGGCGCGACCATCTCGCGCAGCGCCGCCTTCGCGGTGATGTCGACGGCGCGCCCGTAGTCGGGACGCGAGGTGCCGGCCATGATGCCGGGGTCGGCGCGGAACTGGCGTCGCACCTCCTCGATGATGGCGCCGCCGGCCCGGCCCACGGCCCGGATGGCGAGCGAGCTGAACAGGAACACGAGCATGACGCCCAGCAGCGCGCCGCCGAACACATCGATCTTCGCGATGTCGATAGGCAGCTCGGCCGTGAGCGGCAGCTCCAGGCGCTCCTTCACCTTGTCGAGGTAGGCGCTGAACAGCAGGAACGCGGCCAGGCCCGCCGACGCCACCGCGTATCCCTTGGTGAGCGCCTTCGTCGTGTTCCCGACCGCATCCAGGGCGTCGGTGATCTCGCGGGCGCTCGCCGGCGCGCCCGACATCTCGGTGATGCCGCCGGCGTTGTCCGTGATGGGCCCGAACGTGTCCATCGAGAGGATGTACGCCGCCGACATCAGCATGCCCATCGTCGCGACCGCGGTGCCGAAAATGCCCGTCGTGAACGCCGGGATGCCGTCGGCGACCTCGGCCTGCGCGCCCAGCGCGAACGAGGCCACCAGCGCGATGACGATGGCGATAGCCGTCGCCGCCGTCGTCTCGAAGCCCACCGCGGTCCCGATGATGATGTTCGTGGCCGGCCCCGTCCGCGAGGCGTCGGCGATTTCGCGCACCGGCCGCCAGCTCCCCGACGTGTAGTACTGGGTGATGTACACGAACGCGATGCCGGTTGCGATGCCGATGAGCCCGCAGAAGAAGAACCAGTACCAGGCGTCGCCGAGCATGACGTACGTCGCGATGAAGAGCCCGACGACCGACAGAATCGAGACGATGTAGTAGCCGTAGTTCAGCGGCGTCATGGGGTCCTGC
>DATLZC010000242.1:0-2691 GCA_035574215.1 Dehalococcoidia bacterium
GATCAAGGCGGGCATCCCGGTGGAGGTGCATCACCACGAGGTCGCCACGGGTGGCCAGTGCGAGATCGACATGAAGTTCGACACGCTGGTCAACATGGCGGACAAGCTGCAGATGTACAAGTACATCGTGAAGAACGTGGCCCGGAAGCACGGGAAGGTGGCCACGTTCATGCCGAAGCCGCTGTTCGGCGACAACGGCTCCGGGATGCACACGCACCAGAGCCTCTGGAAGGACGGGAAGAACATCTTCTACGACCCCAACGGGTACGCCCTGATCAGCCAGACGTGCAAGTACTACATCGGCGGCCTCCTGAAGCACGCCCCGGCGCTGATGGCGTTCTGCGCCCCCACGACGAACTCCTACAAGCGGTTGGTGCCGGGTTACGAGGCTCCGGTGAACCTGGTGTACTCCGCGCGGAACCGCAGCGCCGCTTGCCGCATCCCGGTATACACCGACAACCCGAAGAGCAAGCGCATCGAATTCCGGCCGCCCGACCCTACTTGCAACGCGTACCTGGCGTTCGCGGCCATGCTCATGGCCGGCCTCGACGGTATCGAAAACGAAATCGATCCGGGAGACCCGCTCGACGCCAACACCTACGAGCTCACGCCCGAGGAGGCGGCGAACCTCAGAACGGTCCCCTCCTCTCTCGAAGAGGCCATCCGCGCCCTCGAAGAGGACCACGACTTCCTGCTCAAGGGTGGCGTCTTCACGCAGGACGTGCTCGACGTCTGGATCGAGTACAAGCGCGAGGTCGAGATCGACGCTGTCCGGCTGCGGCCGCACCCGTACGAGTTTTACCTGTACTTCGACGCATAGGTGCTGGGGGCTGCGTCGGAGTACTGGTAAGAGGGCCGGCGGGACATCGCCGGCCCTCCCCTTTTCTCCTCCGGGAGCAGGCCTCACCGGGCGCCGAGCGCCAACGCCGCCTCGCGCGCAGCGCGCTCCCACGTTGGCCCGGCTTCCCTCCCCAGCGACACCGACTCCTCGTACCCCGCGACGGGCGCCGCCATCCATTCCTGCGGTGGCAGGAAGTACCCCAGCGTGTCGTGCGTCAGCCCCAGCACCAGACGATGTGGCGTGGGCAGATCGCCTTTGACCGGCATGGCGAGATGGGTGGTCGCCTCCCCGGGAACGGTGACGCCCATCGCCTCGCGCCCGAAGGCCACGGCCGTCACGGCGGTCTGCACCGCGGTCCCGCGGGAGCTCGCGAGCGCGCCGGGCAGCGTCGCCGCGAATCCTGCGACGATCTGCGCGGTGTCAGCTCGGCCGCGGTCCGCCAGGAATGCGGCCAACTTCGACAGCGCCCCCGACGTCGCGAGCGACCGGAGCGCCGGCGTGGCGGGACGCAACGCGCTCCGGGCCCACCGGGGCAGCCGCTCGGGGGCCACGGGAATGAGCGGACGCCGGGCGGCGAGAAAGAGGCCCTCACCCACTGGCTGCGCGTCGTTCAGCGCCCTCACCGCTCGCTCTGCCAGCGCTTCGCCCAAAGCGCGCATCGCTTCGGCGCCGCCGGAGCGAGCCGGATTCACATCCCCCTGCGCGCCGTTCACATACAGGGTCACGCCCCCGAGCTCAGCGTCGAGCCGGTCCGTGAGCGCGCCGGGGAAGTCTCGCGACACGTCGCGATGCTCGGCGGTAAGCGTGGTCGGGTGACAGGCGAAGTTCACGAGTGTCGCGACGACGTTGCCGCCCGCGTCCAGAGCCTGGAGCGCTACGAGCGCGGTGTCGACGTCCGCCCAGCCGCGTCGGTTTCTGGTGAGCCCCTCGACGACCGTGGAGCCGGCTCGGAGCGTGGCGGGGCGCGCCCGCACGTGCGCTGACCTCGCGGCGTCGAGCGCAGAGTTTAGGAGGCGACGCAGATACGACGCCGGGACGCCGCCCCAGAGGCCCTGGGTATCGGGGCTCGCGTGAGAGTGCGTGCAGGAGACGAGGACCGCGTCCGCGGCCACGCTCGTCGCCGCCGCCACGCGGCGCCGCAGCGTTCGAACCGACCCCGCGTCCAGGCCAACGAGGTCCAGCGCCAGGAAGAGGACCGCCCGATCGCCGAGGCCGATGTACATCGCCCGGGCGCAGGGAGCGTCGAGCGTTGTCTCGGCGCGCCGGCTGCGAAAGGCGCCGTACCCGCCGAGATAAACGCCCGCGCCCAGTTCATCGGCGGTGGGCTCCACCCGCGCGAGGCCCGCGCCCACGACGAAGGAGCGGTCGGAGATCACGGCGCGCCATTCTACCAGAGGGGCGATCCGCGGGGCGCCCCACCGGCCCGCTCGTTACCATCGCCGGCGCCGGTCGCCGGTGATCGGCTCCAAGGAATACCCGACGCGCCGGTGCGTGCGGATGAGGTCGACCGGCATGCCCGCGGCGCGCAGCTTCGCCCTCAGGTTGCGGACATGGGCGCGGATCACCTCGACCCCGGCCGTCCCTTCGGGGTACTGCCACACGTGCGCCAGCAAGTCGGCGAACGCCACGGGCTGCCCCGGGCATCGCGCCAGGTAGACGACGAAGCGGAATTCGGTCGGTGTGAGCTGAACCGCGCGCGCCCCATAGGCGAGCGTGTGGTCGGAGCGGAGCGCGACGCGCCCCAGGCGGACGAGATCGCGCGCCGGCGGTCCGGACCGTCGCACCGAAAACCTCCTCGTATGTCTCCACCGGCGGTCGGCCGGCGCAGCGAGCCCATGTCGGCGGGGAAG
>DATLZC010000243.1:0-3204 GCA_035574215.1 Dehalococcoidia bacterium
ATCCGGGAGGCGCTGTTCGCCGCCAACGGCGTCTTCGAGGACCCGCTGGTCCAGAAG
This sequence comes from Dehalococcoidia bacterium, assembly GCA_035574215.1. Classification (GTDB taxonomy): domain Bacteria; phylum Chloroflexota; class Dehalococcoidia; order DSTF01; family JACRBR01; genus DATLZC01. The sequence continues at coordinate 58 of DATLZC010000243.1, forward strand.
ATCAAGATCAACATCAGCGGCTGCCCCAACTCGTGCGGCCAGCACCACATCGCCGACCTCGGCTTCTACGGCATGGCGGTGAACAAGGACGGGCGGCACGCGCCGGCGTTCCAACTGCTCGTCGGCGGCCGCGGCAGCGGCCAGGGGCGCCTCGCGAAGATGGTGATGAAGGTGGCGGCCCGCCGCGTGCCCGACGCCGTCGTCAAGCTCGTCTCGCACTACCGCGAGACCCGCAACGAGGGCGAGGAGTTCGGCGACTGGGCGCTGCGGGTCGGTGGCCCGTACATTCAGGAGCTGCTCGCCGAATACAAGGAGGTCCCCGCCTTCAACGAGGACCCGACGGCGTACGTCGACTGGGGCGCCACCAGCCTCTTCTCCCTCGAAGGGCTGGGCGAAGGCGAGTGCGCCGTGTAAACGCCCGCGAGCCGCGCACGGGAGGGGTTCGCCACGGGTCAGGCCGCCAGCCTGACCCGTCGGATGCCCGCCGCAGACGGCTCCGGACGGGAGGAATCGAACCGATGAGCACGAAGACCTACGCGCCGGAAGAGCTGAGGGCGCTGAGCGCCCGGTTCGAGGGCGCCGAGCCCGAGACGGTCCTCCGCTGGGCGGTCGAGGAGTTCTTCCCCGACCTCGCGCTGGCGTGCAGCTTTGGCGGCCCCTCGGGTATGGTCCTGCTCGACATGATCGCGAAGATCGAGCCCCGCGTCGAAGTCTTCTATCTCGACACGGGCTTCCTGTTCCCGGAGACGTACGACACCGTCCGCCGGGCCGCCGAACGGTACGGCATCGAGCCCGTCGCCTACCGTCCGGCGCTCACGCCGGAGGAACAGGCGGCGCAGTACGGCGACGCGCTGTGGGCGCGCGACCCGGACCTGTGCTGCGCGCTCCGCAAGGTCGAGCCCAACCGTCGCGCCCTCGCCGGTAAGCGGGCGTGGATCTCGGGGCTGCGGCGGGACCAGGCGAAGACCCGCGAGGGCATCGACGTGGTCGAGTGGGACTTCCAGTTCGAGCTCGTGAAGGTGAACCCGCTCGCCGCATGGACGGAACGGGACGTCTGGGCGTACATCGTCCGACACGACGTCCCGTACAATCCCCTGCACGACCGGAGCTACCCGAGCATCGGCTGCACCCACTGCACGCGCCCGGTGAAGCCGGGCGAGGACCCGCGCTCGGGCCGCTGGCAGGGGTTCGACAAGACGGAATGCGGCATCCAGCTCGGGAGCGCGGGCATCGCCCGCGCGGCCGGCCTGGCCGACGACAACGGAGACAGGAGGACATCGACAGCATGACGACAGACAAAGGGTTCGTGGTGTGGTTCACGGGGCTGTCCGGCGCGGGCAAGACGACGCTCGCCCACCGGCTGGAAGCAGCGCTCCGTGAACGCGGCCACAAGGTCGAGGTGCTGGACGGCGACGTGGTGCGCACGCATCTCAGTAAGGGCCTCGGCTTCTCCAAGGAGGACCGCGACACCAACATCCTCCGGATCGGGTTCGTGGCCCACCTGCTCGCGCGCAACGGCGTCGCCGTGATCACCGCGGCCATCTCGCCGTACCGCGAGACGCGCGACAAGAACCGCGAGCTCATCGGCGACTTCGTCGAGGTGTACGTCAAGTGCCCCATCGAGGTGCTCGCGCAGCGCGACGTCAAGGGCCTCTACAAGAAGGCGCTCGCCGGCGAAATCCCGAACTTCACCGGCATCTCCGACCCGTACGAGGAGCCGCTGAACCCGGAAGTCGTCATCGAGACCGACAGGCAGACCGTGGACGAGAGCCTGCAGATCATCCTGACGAAGCTCGAGGAGCTGGGCTACGTGAAAGCGGCGGTCCAAGCCCAGCCGGCCGCGGCGGGATGAGCCGCACGGGGATGCGGCAGGCGTTTCAGCGCACCAGGAGTTGAACGACACCGATGACTACCCAGGCACGACTCGTTCCACCGCACGGCGGCGTCCTCATCGATCGCGAGGTGACGGGCGACGCGGCCCGCGCCCTCGAGGAGCGGGCGCGCGGCCTGCCGGCCATCGTCCTCTCGTCCCGGAAGCTCTCGGACCTCGAGATGCTGACGGTCGGGGCCTTCAGCCCGCTGGAAGGCTTCATGACCCGCGAGCAGTACCGCAGCGTCGTCGAAGAGATGCATCTGCCCGATGGCCTGCCGTGGACGATGCCCATCACGCTCGACGTGACCCGCGAGCAGGCGGAGACGCTGCGGCGTTCGGACGAGGCGGCGCTCGCGGAGCCCGACGGCACGCTCCTCGCCGTCATCGAGATCGCCGACATTTTCGACTACGACCGCGAACGCGAGGCCGAGCGGGTGTATCGGACGACCGACACGGCGCACCCCGGTGTCGCGGCGCTGTTCGCGCAGGGAGAGGCGCTCGTGGGCGGACGCATCACGGCGTTCCGCCGCCCATCGAACCGCGACTTCCTGCAGTACCGGCTCGATCCCCGGCAGACGCGCGCCGAGTTCGAGCGCCGCGGCTGGCGCCGGGTCGTCGGCTTCCAGACGCGCAATCCGGTGCACCGCGCGCACGAGTACATCCAGAAGTGCGCGCTCGAGATCGTCGACGGGCTTTTGCTCCACCCGCTCGTGGGGGACACCAAGGCCGACGACGTCCCGGCGGACGTCCGCATGCGGTGTTACGAGGTGCTGATCGAGCGCTACTACCCGAAGGACCGCGTGGTGTTGTCGGTGAATCCGGCGGCGATGCGGTACGCCGGCCCGCGCGAGGCCATCTTCCACGCGCTTGTGCGCAAGAACTACGGCTGCTCGCACTTCATCGTCGGGCGGGACCACGCGGGCGTCGGCAACTACTACGGGCCGTACGACGCGCAGCGCATCTTCGACGAATTCGACCCGCAGGCGCTGGGCGTGACTCCGCTCTTCTTCGAGCACACCTTCTACTGCCGGGCGTGCGAGGGCATGGGCAGCTCGAAGACCTGCCCCCACGGCGAAGAGCACCGCGTCTCGCTGTCCGGCACGAAGGTTCGCGAAATGCTGGCCCGGGGCGAAGAGCCTCCGCACGAGTTCACGCGGCCCGAGGTCGCCCGCGTCCTCATCGAGGCCATGCGGACGGCCGCGGGGGCGGCTGTCGCCGGCGGGAGCTAGCCGGTGGCCGGCCACACGCAGGAGGCCGCGCTGACCGCGCCCGCC
>DATLZC010000244.1:0-2781 GCA_035574215.1 Dehalococcoidia bacterium
GGCGTGGCTGTTCCGGATCGCGCACAACGAGGTGGTGAGCCACTTCCGCAAGCGCCACAACCGGAACCGCCTCGCCCCGCTGTTCGAGGGGATCGTGGACGACCGGCAGGACCTGGAGGCGCTGACGGAGCATCGGCTGACCGTCGAGGACGTGACGCGGGCGGCGGCGGACCTGCCCGAAGCGCAACGCGAGGTCATCGCGCTGCGTTTCGCTGTGGGGCTGTCCATCGCCGAGACGGCGCAGGCGCTGGGAAAGCGAGAGGGCAACATCAAGGCCCTCCAGCACAAGGCGGTGGCCCGGCTGCAGAAGGCGCTGGGCGCGAGAGTCGGGGAGGGGAAGCGAGCCGCTTCCTGAGCCATGGAGACGTTCGAAGAGCGGCTGAATGTGTGCATCGAGGCCCTCCGGGCGGGACGGCTGACGCTCGCCCAGTGCCTCGAACTGTACCCCGAGGACGCGCCCCGGCTGCAGCCGCTGCTCCTCACCGTCGTCGAGGTGTCGAACGCCCTGCATGTCGACCCCGACCCGGAGTTCGCCCGCCAGGCGCGGGAGCGCTTCCGGATCGCCACGGGGGAACGTCTGCAAGAGGCGTTCGCCGACGTCCAGCCGACCTACGGCCTGCTCGAAGGGGCCCGGCGTCGCTTCCTCGACGCCGCCCGCCAGATGCTGCCGCCGCCGCGCACCGCCGCGCGCCCTCTGGTGTCGCCCTTCTGGCTGCGGCTTCCGTCGCCGGCGCTGGCGGGCGCGCTCGCGGTCATCCTGGCGTTCTTCTCCTTCGCCGGCTACACGTTCGCGACCGCGAGCGACGCGCTTCCCGGTGACTGGAACTACCCGGTGAAGCGGGCGACGGAGCGCGCCCGTCTCGCGCTGGCCTTCGATGACGAGACGCGCCACAACCTCGAGATCGCCTTCGCGGAGGAGCGGCTTGAAGAGATCGAACGGCTGGCTCGCCGTGACGGACATGTGACGGAGGGCGCGCTGAAGAATCTGCAATCGCAGACCGACCGGCTCCGGCGCAATGTGAACGCCATCAGGAACCCCGGCGTCCGCGCCCGCCTCATCAGCCTCACGGAACGTCAGGAAGTCGTCCTGCGAACGGTCGAGGAGCAGGTGGACCCTTCGGCGCGCGACGAGCTCGCGAGCGTGCAGCGCATCGCCGAGGAGCTCCGCACCGAGGCGGCGGTCGTCGCCCCCGAGCCCACCCCGACACCGACGCCCGGCGAAGGGAGCGCCTCCGCTCCTGCGCCCACGGAGACGGCGGCGCCCACGGAGACGCCGTCCCCTGCGGCCGAAGAGACGCCTGAGCCGCCGACCGCGACGCCCACCCCGCGGCCGCGGCCGACGCCCATCGCTGGCCTGGTGGTGCGCGGCTTGAGCGACGACACCACCGCTGGCCTGTCCTGGGAGTGGGTGGTCACCGAACACTTCGCGTTCGTGGTCCCCACCTTCGAGAGCGGATGGGTGATCAGCGAGCCGGCGTTCCAGGTCGGAGACGCCGCCCCGCTCTCGCCGGTGATCCGCCTGACGCGCATCGATGGGCAGTCCATCGTGGCCATCCTCACCCAGACGGCCGACGTCGTCTGGTACCACTACGACGGGGGCTGGCACGAGTTCAACCTGCGCAGGACGACGGGAGACGGCACGGTCGTCGCGGACCTGGGCGCGCTCGAACGGCGCTATCCCGGCGTCGGCCAGGTCGTCGCGCACATCGTCCGCAGCATCGAGATCATTCCCGAACCCGCGCCGACCGCGACGCCCACGCCCTCGGAAGTGACGCCGGCCTCACCGGCGCAGTAGGCCCTCGCGTTCGAGGAGCAACGCGAGCTGCCTGGCGCCGCGCACCGCCTTGTCCTCGTGGCAGTTGTTCATGAGCAGGTGCACCTCGCGGGCTTCCGCAGCCAACAGGCGCACTCGCGGCACCCATTCCGCCAGCTCGTCTTCCCGGTACAGGTAGTCGAAACGGTCCGCCGCCGACAGCCCGCGCTTCAGCCAGTTCGCCACGTTGCGGCCGTGGAAGCGGACCACGGCCACGTCGGCGGTGACGGCGGCGATGGGCGGCACGCTGTTCTTGGTCTGGGGCTCGTCGACGCAGACGTAGGAGAAGCCGTGGTCGCGGAGGAACGCGAGCGTACGGTCGAGGTTGCGTTCGTTCACCCAGGCGCCGTTCCGGAATTCGACGGCGATCCGGTACTGGGGCAGGCGATGGCGAGCTTCGACGAGGTACTCGCGGCTCTCGGAACCGGGGAGGAACCACGGCGGGAACTGGAGCAGGACCACGCCGAGCTTGCCTGCGGAATCGAGCGGAAGAAGGGCCGACGCGAACCGCTCCCACAGGGAGTCGACCACGTCTGGGGGGAGGTCGCGCAGGTACAGGTTCGGGCGGTCGCCCCTGGGCGGCAGCTCCTGGCGGATGTCTTTAGGCAGCGCGTCGATGGGCGTCGGGTGGTGCGTGAACAGGCGGAACGCCTTGATGTCGAACGTGAAGTCCGGCGGCGTCCGCTCCACCCAGAGGGCCGCGTTCCGCTCGGAGGGGAGGCCGTAGTAGGTCGAATCGACTTCGACGATGGGGAACTGCTCGGCGTAGTAGCGGAGCCGGTCCTCGGGGGTCTTCACGTCGGGGGGATAGAATCGTCCGCACTCTACGAGCGTCTTGTCCGCCCAGGAACAGGTGCCCACGAGGATGCGCGCCGTCATTGCCCCACGGTAGCGCGCTCGGCGCGGCGTCACAACCGGAACATCGCCGCAGACGCTATTCGGGCCCGTCGGGGCGGTGGCCGGCGCTC
>DATLZC010000245.1:0-8332 GCA_035574215.1 Dehalococcoidia bacterium
CTGGCGTGGCTGCGGGACCGCGGCATGGTGCTGGAGTTTCCCACGCCCCGCGGCGCCCGGTACGATGCCGACGTCCGGGAGCACCACCACGTGACCTGTCGCGTCTGCGGCCGCATGGAGGATCTCGACGCCTCGCTCGACCCTCCGCCGGCGGCGGCGGTCCGGCATCCCGCGTTCGCCTCCATCGAGAGCGCGCGGGTGGAGCTCACGGGGCTGTGCGCCGAGTGCGCCGCCCGGCAAGCGTGACCACGGAGACGGCTCGATGCCCCATTTGCGGCCCAGTTCGACCATCGAGGACTACTTGCAGGCCATCTACCAGATGGAGCGCGACGGCCGGAGCGTCATCGCGTCGCGCCTCGCCGAGAAGATGGGCGTGTCGTTGCCCACCGTCACCGCCACCATCGCCCGGATGCAGCGCGACGGGCTCGTGGCGCAGGGGGACCGCCGGACCATCCGTCTGACCCCGGAGGGCGTCGCCGCCGCCGAGTCCATCATGCGGCGTCACCGGCTCACCGAGCGCCTGTTGACCGACCTGCTGGGCCTGGGCTGGGCCGACGCCCACGAGGAGGCGCATCTCATCGAGCACGCCATTTCGCCGCGGGTCGAGGAGCGCATCATCGCCGTGTTGGGGAACCCGCGCACGTGCCCCCACGGGAATCCCATCCCGGGCGCGTACACGGAGCCGCTGCCGCCGACCATCCCCCTGACGGAAGCACAGGCCTCGTGCGAGTTCGAGGTCGACGGCATCAACGAAGAGGCCGAGGAAGACCACGACCTGATGACGTTCTTCGAGCAGAGCGGCATCGTGCCGGGCTCGCGGCTACGGGTGCTCGAAGTGGCGCCGTACAACCACACGGTCACCGTCGAGGTGAACGGCCGCCCCGTCACGCTGGGCCTTTCGGCGGCGCAATACGTCCGCCTCCTCGCGCCGGCGACCTAGCGTTCTCCCGCTTGCAATCGCCCCGCGAGACGACGGATACTCGCTCGCGCCGGGGGATGCGATGAAGATCATCGTTCGCGACGCCGAGGGACGTCTCCGCGTGCTCGAGGAAGGGTATTCCAGCGAAAGCGAGCTTCAGGGCTTCCTCGAGCGCCACGCGGATCTGATCCCTGTGGATGAGCTCGGCTCCAGCGAGCCTCTTCTGTGCATCGGAAAGGAGGTTGGCGTCGGCGCAGGCGCCGAGGACCTGCTGTATGTGGATCGAACCGGGCTCCTGACCATCGTCGAAACCAAGCTCGGCCGCAACCCGGCCGCCCGCCGCGAAGTCGTCGGCCAGATTCTCGAATACGCGGCCATGATGGGTGATTGGACCGCCGACGACCTCGTGCGGAAAGCGGAAGCGTACCTGGGACGGCCCCTCGAACAGGCGTTGTCGGAACTGGGAGACGCCGAGGATGCGCCCGACGCTTCGCCGTTCGATTTCGGCGAGTTCGTTGACAGCGTCGAGGCCAACCTGCGGATGGGCCGGTTTCGGCTCATCGTCGCGGTGGACGACCCGCCGGAGCCCTTAGTCCGGACCGTCGAATTCGTGAACCGGTCGACGCGCACCTTCGAACTGCTGTTGCTGCAGCTCAACAAGTTCTCGGACACGGCGAGCGGCCTCACCGTGTTCGTCCCCCGCATCCTGGGGGCGAGCGCGGCCGGCGGTCCTCGCCCGAAACGCCGCGAGCCGTGGACCGAGGAAGCCTTTTTCGACCAGCTCTCGCGACAGGCGCCTCCAGAGGCGGTCACCGTCGTGCGCCGCCTCCTCGACTTCGCGAAGGAACGCGGCCGCGTCGTCTGGGGCAAAGGAAACGTGAGCGCGACGTTTCGCTTCACCGTCGACACACCCTTCGGCTCGCCGGTCACGCTCTACACCGCGTACGGCCACGGCGGCGTCGAGCTCGACTTCGCCACGATGAAGAAGCGCATCCCAGGCGAACTCGTGGACCGGTACCGCGCGCTGCTTCGGGGCCTCGACGTCATCCCCAGGGAGGTCGTCGAGGCCGAAAGCTGGAAGCAGTTCGACGCCGTGCGGCTCGCCGCGGGCGACGCGTGCCAGAAGTTGCTCGACGCCGTCGGCGCCTTCGTCGAAGAGCTCCAGCGGGCGGAGGGATGAGGCGAGGCCCGCCCGGACCGGCCCTTCCGCGCTCGTCGCTAGAGCGCCAGCTCGCGGATGGCCCAGGCGACGCCCGCTTCGCGGTTGGAGGGGGCGACCGCGCGGGCCACGCGCTTCACTTCCTCGGGCGCGTTCCCCATCGCCACCGGCCACCCCACGACCCGAAGCATCTCGATGTCCGGGGCCGCGTCCCCCATCGCCAGCGCGTCCTTCGGGTCCACGCCCAGCCGCCGGCACACGGCGAGCAGCGCCGCGCCCTTGTTCGCCTCGCGCCGGACGACGTTCAGGTACGGCGGGTACGTTTCGCTGTACCCCCACGCGAGGTTGAGCTCGCCCGCGTACCGGCCGTCGAGCCGCTCGAGCATGACACGGACACCGCGCTCGCCGAAGAACAGGAAGGCGGTGCAGCCGTCCCGCACACGGCCGGCGACGTCGCGCTCGGCCACCATCCCGGCGGGGAACCGCGACGGATCGACATCCGTCCGGCTCGTGCCCCAGTACGTCACGTCATCGACCGTGACGACGGGGTCGACGCCCGCCTCCACGGCCTCGCGCACGATCGCCTGGGCCGTCGCCCCGTCGATGCGATGGTGGACGAGCTCCTCCCCGTCGCGGGTCTTCACCAGCGCGCCGTTGTGGCAGATCAGCGGATCGCGGATGCCGAGGGCGTCCGCCGTCGTGAGGGCAAGGGTGAACCAGCGGGAGGTGCTGAGGATGACGTGCACCCCCGCGGCCACGGCGTCACGCACGGCCTGCGCGTCCTCGTCGGCGATGCGGTTGCCGGCGTGGAGCAGCGTGCCATCCAGGTCCAGAGCCACGAGCCGAATGCGCGCCACGGCCCGGTTGTACCCCCTCGCGCCGTCGCGGCGCAAGCGCGCCTCACGAGGCCGCGGCGTCGCCCTGAGCGGGCGCGCCCTCGTGCCCGCCGGGCGTGGCGGCGGCCCGCAACGGCGGCGTCCGGAACAGCGACGGCGTGCGCTGCTTGAGGCTGACCCACCGTCCCTCACCCATTCCCAGGATCACGTGGTCGAGCAGGTCGATGTCGAGCGCGGCGGCGGCCTCGGCGAGCTGCCGTGTGAGCCGGATGTCGTCGGGCGACGGCGCCGGGTCGCCCGAGGGATGGTTGTGCACCACGATCACGCTCGGCGCGTTCCGCACGACGGCCTCGCGCAGGAGCTCGCTCGTGCGGACGAGGGTGAGGTTGACGGTGCCGCGGTACACCTCCGTCGCCGCCAGCAGCCGGCAGCGCGTATCCAGCGAGAGGACCCGGAGGCACTCGCGGTCGAGCAGGGCCATCTCGGGCTGCAGCAGGCGGACGACGTCTTCGGGCGTGCGGAGCGTCGGCCGCTCCTCCGGCGCCGCCGAGACCACCCGGCGCCCCAGTTCGAGCGCCGCGAGCAGCTCGCAGGCCTTGGCCTCCCCCAGTCCCCGAAGCTCGATGAGCTCGCCGAAGCCCGATTTCGCGAGGCCGACGAGGCCGCCCCGCTGAGCGAGCACGCGCGACGCCAGCGCGAGCGCGCTCTCCTTCGCCGTCCCGGTGCGGAACAGGATGGCCAGCAGCTCGGCCGTCGAGAGCGCACCCGGGCCGTACGCGCGGAGCCGCTCGCGAGGGCGCTCCGCCGATGGAAGGTCGCGGATGAGGGTAAAGGGGTTCGTCGATGCGGGCGGGGCGTCCACGGGCGGCCTCCTTTCCACACGCTGCGCCGTCGGCCCACAGGATATGCGCCTCCCGCTGCGCTGTCAAGACAAACGTTCGGAAACTTTGTGCGGTCGAAAGGCTGGACACGCTGGGGTACACTGGGTCCGCTCATTCCCGCACGACGCGCGAAAGGAGTTCGGCATGGCGACCACCGTTCACGACCCGGTATGCCACATGGACATCGACCCCGCGAGCGCGGCCGGTACGTCGGAGTACGAGGGGACGACGTACTACTTCTGCGCCCCCGGCTGCAAAGCGGAGTTCGACGCCGACCCGGCTAAGGTCCTCCGGGCCGAAGCGGAGTACGACCACAGCGGCGGCGGGCACGAGATGGCCCACGCGGCGCCAGAAGCGCCTGCGGGCGAGTCCCGGCGCCCCTGGTGGCAGTTCTGGAAGCGGTAGCGCCGGTCAGGGCTCCTCAGGCGCCGTCGCGTCCGGCCTGGGCCGCGGCCCCGCCGAAAGCGCGCAGGAACTGCGTGAGCTCGAGCGGGACTACCCATTTGGTGGACTGGCCCGCAGCCATCGCCTTCATCATGTCCAGGTACTGGATGGACATGGTGTTGACGTCGACACCGCGGGCGATCCGGTGCACGCGGTCCAGCGCGGCGGCGTAACCCTCCGCCTCGAGGATGCGGGCCTGGCGCTGCCCTTCCGCCCGCAGGATGGCGGCTTCGCGTTCGCCCTCGGCCTGCAGGATCGCCGCCTGCTTCTGGCCCTCGGCGACCTTCACGGCCGCCTCACGCTGTCCGTCGGCCTCGAGGACGGCCGCCCGACGGTTCCGTTCAGCGGACATCTGCCGGCTCATCGCCTCCTGGATGTCTCGCGGGGGCATGATCTCGCGGATCTCGACGGCGTTGACCTTCACGCCCCAGCGATCGGTCACCTCGTCGAGCTTGGCCTGCATCATCTGGTTGATGTCGTCCCGGCGCGACAGCACGTCGTCCAGGGTCATGTCGCCCACCACAGCCCGCAGGGTGGTGATGGCGATACCCCGCGCTGCCTGGATGTAGTCCTGCACCTGGAGGACGGCGTCGTCGGGCTTCACCACGCGCAGGTAGACCAACATGTCGATGGACACCGGCGCGTTGTCCTTGGTGATGCAGGTCTGCGGCTCGACGTCGAACACCTCCTCGCGCAGGTCCACCCGCACGATCCGGTGATAGATGGGGATGGCCCAGACCCATCCCGGACCGCGCGGCGCACCGTCGTAGCGGCCGAGGCTGAAGCGAACCGCCCGCTGGTATTCGGGGATGATGCGGAACATGGTGGTCGCCCCTCCTGTCTGTGGCGCTGTAACTTACGCCCGCGATCGTACAGGAGGTGAGCAAGGGGGCAGGCTCGCGGCCCGGCCGCGAATCAGCCTCTGATGACCGACCGCGCGGCGTCGACGGCTTCGGAGGCCGTCGCGACAGCCTCCTCCGCCGCGCGCCGGTCGTAGGCTTTCGCCGGCAGCCCTCCCGGAAGCGCGTCGGGGTACCGCGTCGAGAGGTAGTACCCGTCCAGGGCGCTCCAGCGGGGGCAGCGGGGCGCGAGCTCCGGCCACACGGCGGCGGCCTGCTGACACAGGTCCTGAACGGAGTGACCCACGACCATCTCCCGCCCCGCGTGATACAGGAGCGCCTTCATCGCCTTCTCAGCCACCTGCTGGGACAGAAAGCACGCGAGGTTGAAGGCGCCCGAATCGCGCAAGTGGGCCGCCCAGCGCAGGTCGTCCTCCGCCTGCGTGAGCCAGCGCTCGGCCTGATCAGATGGCCTCATGGAGCACCTTCCCGGTCGCGAGGGCGTGGCGGACAAACGGCCGCTCGCGCATCTCCTCGAATTCCTCCGGAGTGTACACCAGCAGGTCCGTCGCCACCTTCGGGTGAAGCCGCTCGAGAAGCGCAGGGATACGCCGCACGAACGGCAGATCGCTCTCCATCACCACCAGAAGGTCGAGGTCTGTGAACAGATCGCGCCGGCCGGCCGCGTACGACCCGAACAGCACGATGAGCCGCGCGCCCATCGAGCGCAGCTCGCCGACGATGCGGTCGAGCTCCGACTCGAGACGCCGAGCGCGCTCGGCCCGGAGCGCGTCGAGGTCCGCGGCCGCCACCGTCAGCTCCGGCCCGCGAGCTCCGCTGGCTCCGGCTTCTCCAGTTCGAACGCCGCGTGCAGCGCCCGTACGGCGTCGGCCACGCGGTCCTCGGCGATGATGCAGGTGATGCGGATCTCGGACGTCGAGATGAGCTCGATATTGATGTTGGCGTCGGTGAGCGCCCGGAACATGCGAGCCGCGTAGCCCGGCGCGCTCTGGATCCCCGTGCCGACGATGCTCACCTTCCCCACGCGCTCGTCGGCGACGACCTCGCGGGCGCCGATGGTCTTCGCCACCTCTTCGACGATGGGCCGGGCGTGGTCGAGCTCGTTCTTGGCGACGGTGAACGTCAGGTCCGTGAGCCCCTCCTGGCTCGCGTTCTGGACGATGGTGTCGACGCTGATGTGGGCCTCGGCCAGGGGCTCGAAGATGCCGGCGGCGATGCCCGGCCGGTCCGGCACCCCCCGGATCGTGATTTTCGCGACGTCGAGGTCGTGCGCGATGCCCCGCACGCGGTTGAACTGCTCCATGTCCACGCCTCCGTGGATAAGAGTCCCGGGCTCGTCCGAGAACGACGAGGCCACGAGGATGGGGATGTTGTAGACAGAGCCGAGCTCGACGGCGCGCGGCGCCATCACCTTCGCGCCCTTGCTCGCCAGCTCGAGCATCTCCTCGTAGGTGATGTCCTTGAGCTTGCGCGCCCGCGGTTCGATGCGCGGGTCCGCGGTGTACACGCCGTCGACGTCGGTGTAGATCTCGCAGCGCGCCCCCAACGCCGCCGCGAACGCCACCGCCGTCGTGTCCGACCCGCCCCGGCCGATGGTCGAGATGTCCATCTCCTCCGTGATGCCCTGAAAGCCGGCGACGATCACGACGCGGCCCCGTTCGACCTCGCGCAGGATGCGGGAAGGCTCCACCGCGATGATGCGCGCCTTCCGGTGTACGGCGTCCGTCCGCAGCCCGGCCTGGGGCCCCGACAGGCTCACGGCGGGGACGCCCAGGGCATGCAGGGCCATCGCCACGAGCGCGCTGGACACCAGCTCGCCGGTCGACAGCAGGACGTCCATCTCACGGGCGGGCGGCTGATCCGTGATCTGGCGGGCCAGCTCGATGAGCTCGTCCGTGGTGTCGCCCATCGCAGACACCACGGCGACCACGCGGTCCCCCTGGCGCTGCCTGTCGGCGATGCGCCGGGCCACGCGCTTGATGCGCTCGGCGTCGGCGACGGACGTGCCGCCGTATTTCTGAACGACCAACGACACGGAGATGCGCTACCTCGTATTCACAACGCCGTTCGAACCGCAGTGTATCGAGCCCCGGCCGATGCGGGCCAGTGACGGACGCCGCGTTCCGAAGTGGCCGTTCAGACCACCAGCGCGCCGACGGGGGAGGGCTCGGTGACGATGGTCCGCCCGGAGACGCCCTCGCCCGCGGCCGCCTCGGCCATGGCGCGGGCGACGGCGTCGGCGCCGCTGGTCACGAACGCCGCGACCGTCGACCCGCCGCCGCTGAGATACGCCCCGTGCGCGCCGGCCTCGCGCGCCGCGCTGAGGATCGTGGGCAACGCCGGGAAGATGCCGGCGCGCGCCGGCTGATGGAGGCGGTCCTCTGTCGCCGGGCCGAGCGCGTCCCAGGCGCCCGTCGCCAACGCCGCCACCAGCAGCGCCGCGCGGCCGATGTTGTGGACGGCGTCTTCGCGCGACAGCGCCGCCGGCAGCGCCTTGCGGCTTTCGTCCGTTGGCATCTCGAAGTCGGGGACGAACAGCGCGAGGCGGAGCCCGGGCGCGAGGGGCGAGCCGAGGCTTCGGAATCGCTTCCCTTCGCGAACGACGACCCGTAGCCCGCCGAACAGGGCGGGCGCGACGTTGTCGCCGTGCCCTTCGAGGCCGGCGGTGAGGTCGAGCAGGGCGTCGTCGTCGAGCGGCCTGCCCATCAAGACGTTGGCGGCGACCGCGGCGCCCACGCGAAAGGCGGCGCTCGCGCCGAGGCCGCGCGCCACGGGGATATCGCCGTCCCACGACGCCGAAAGATCGGGCGGCGTGCGGCCGGCGGCGCGATAGGCGGCCCGGGCGGCGGCGAGCATCATGGCTCCGGCGGCGTCGGGCTCGGGGCCGGGCGCCTCTCGCAGCGTGACGCGCGCGAACAGCGCGAGGGCGAGGCCCAGGCAGTCGAAACCCGGGCCTAGGTTCGCCGACGTGGCGGGAACACGAACGGTGACTTCACGCGCGGACACCGCCGGCGAGTCTACCACGGGCCGGCGGCGTAGCGGCAGCGGAACGCGGGCGCACGAGGCGGAAGGTTCCTTGACTTCGCTCGTGACGGTTGCGATACTGTGGCTGCTGAGAGCCCCGACGTGTCGGGGGCCTACTTTTGTTTGGGCCTTTCGACCGCGCCCGCGGGCGCCGCGGGCGTGCGGACGAGGCGGAGCGAGCCCGAGTGGCGCAACGGCAGCGCAACCGA
>DATLZC010000246.1:0-6718 GCA_035574215.1 Dehalococcoidia bacterium
GGGCACCCGGCCTCGGTCGTCCATCGAATACTCGAACGTCCCGAGAAAGGACATCCGGACCGCTCACCGTCTTTCCGTGGACGCTGACCCAAACCCGCCACTTTCTCCCACAAGCTCCCATAGCTTACCATCGAGCCGCCCCCTGTCAAGGGGGTTTCCCCACAAATTTCCCATCCCGCCCCCATCGTCCCGTTGGAGACGCTGCGTCTCTTCCCTAGCCCGCGGGCCTCGCCCCGGGCCATCCACGCCTCCGCGGAGGCGGCGCGCGGGCGCTATCATGCAGACGATGACCATCCGGGCGGGCATCCTCACCACCAGCGACCGCGGCAGCCGGGGCGAACGCCAGGACACGAGCGCTGTCGCGATCCGCGAGCTGCTGGACAGGATCGGGGCTGAGGTCGTCCGCTACCAGGTGGTGCCGGACGACCGCGAGGTCATCGCCGACCGCCTGTGCGCCTGGGCGGACTCGGGGGAGGTCGATCTCATCCTCACCACCGGCGGCACCGGGCTCGCGGCACGGGACGTCACGCCCGAAGCCACGCGGGACGCCATCGACCGGGAGGCGCCGGGTATCGCCGAGGCGATGCGCGCCGAGGGGATGCGCCATACGCCGATGGCCATGTTGAGCCGGGCGACGGCAGGCGTGCGCGGCCGTTGCCTCATCGTGAACCTGCCCGGAAGCGAGAAGGGCGCGCGGGAGAGCCTCTCGGCGATCCTCCCCGCGCTTCCCCACGCGGTCGAGCTCCTGAGGGGACGGACAGAGCATCGGTCCGCGGAAGGGTGACCAGGGTCGTGCGCGTCGACATCCTCACGCTGTTCCCGGAGATGTTCGTCGGCCCCTTCGACCACTCCATCGTGGGGCGGGCGCGACAGGAAGGCCTCGTCGAGATCGCCATTCACAACATCCGGGACTGGGCCCCGGACCGCCACAAGGTGGTCGACGACTACCCCTACGGCGGCGGGCCGGGTATGGTCCTCAAGCCCGAGCCCATCTTCGCCGCGGTCGAGGCCGTCCGCGCTATGGCGAGCCCGCCGGGCGATGTCGTCCTGCTCACCCCGCAGGGCCGCACGCTGACGCAGGCGCTGGTCCGAGAGCTCGCTCGCCGGCCGCGCCTGCTGCTCCTCTGCGGGCATTACGAGGGCTTCGACGAGCGGGTGCGGGAGCATCTGGCCGACATCGAGGTCAGCGTCGGCGACTATGTGCTGTCCGGGGGTGAGCCGGCGGCAATCGCGCTCACCGACGCCGTCGTCCGCCTCATTCCCGGCGCGCTGGGCGCCGAGACATCGGCGACGGAGGAGTCCCACGCCCAGGGGCTTCTCGAATATCCCCACTACACGCGCCCGCCGACCTTCCGCGGATGGACCATCCCCGAGGTGCTGCGCTCGGGTCATCACGGGGAGATCGCGCGCTGGCGTCGCCGGCAGAGCGTGTTGCGCACTGCCCTGCGGCGGCCGGACCTTCTGGCGCGGGCCCGCCTCACTGAGCTCGACCGGCGCCTGCTCGAGGAAGACCTGCGGGCCCTGAACCAGCGTCCGTAGCGAGCGTCGCATTTGACCCGGGAGCGGGTCCGCCGGTAGAATGCAGCGCGCTATCCGCCCGAGGGCGGAATTTCTTTGTCACGAGGTACCGGCCATGTACGCCGTCCTGCGCAGCGGGGGTCGTCAGTTCCGGGTCGAGGAGGGCCGCACCATCCGCGTCCCGAAGATCGACGCGGAAGAAGGCGCCCGGCTGGAGCTGCCCGAGGTCCTGCTGCTCGCTCGCGACGGCGAGGTGACGGTAGGCACGCCGCTGGTGGAGGGCGCCCGGGTGATCGCCGAGGTCGCGGCCCAGGGTCGCGACAAGAAGATCACCGTCTTCAAGTACAAGTCCAAGGTCCGGTACCGCCGCAAGCGGGGGCACCGGCAGGCCTACACCGAGCTGCGCATCGAGCGCATCCTCGCGCCGGGCGAACCCGAGGCCGCAGAGGAGGCCCCGCGGCGCGGGCGTCGCAAGGCCCCGGCTGAGGCCGCCCCGGAGGCCGCGGCCGCCGAGGCTCCGGCGGCGGAAGCGCAGGCGGATGCGCCAGAGGCGGAAGCGAAGCCGCGGGCCCGCCGGTCCCGCGCGGCCACGCCCGAGGCGGACGCGCCGGCAGCGGAGGAGCGCCCGAAGCGGGCGCGGTCCCGGAAGAGTGAATCGACGGCCCCGGAAGAGGGTGAGGCATAAGCCATGGCACACAAGAAGGGTGGCGGCAGCACCAAGAACGGCCGAGACAGCAACGCGAAGCGCCTGGGGGTGAAGCGGTACGACGGCCAGATCATCCCCGCGGGGACGATCATCGTGCGCCAGCGGGGCACGCGGATTCACCCCGGCGTCAACGTGGGCGTGGGACGCGACCACACGCTGTACGCCCTGGTGCAGGGCGCGGTGAAGTTCGAGCCCTACGCCAAGGGGCGCCGCAAGCAGGTCAGCGTCTACCCCGTGACGGCATAACGTAGCCATGAAGCCGAAGATTCATCCCGAATACGGCGAAGCGACGGTGCACTGCGCGTGCGGCAACACCTTCACCACTCGCTCGACGAAGAAGAACATCCACGTCGAGGTGTGCTCCGCGTGCCATCCGTACTTCACCGGACAGCAGCGCATTGTGGACACGGCCGGCCGTGTCGAGCGCTTCTTGCGCCGCTACGGCATGTCCGAAGAGCAGACGTAACGCCGAAACCGCGCCTCGGATGACTGGCGCCCCGGACATGCCGGGGCGCGTTCGTTTCTCGGCCCGCCCCACCAGCGGACGCGATACGATAAGAGTTGTGCCACCTCAGATCGGGAACACCACGGCAATCGATTCTTCCGCGGCCGCGCCAGCAGGCGCCGCCCTCTCCCGTACGTTCCGCGCGCTTCGCCATCGCAACTACCGCCTCTTCTTCGCAGGGCAGAGCATCTCCCAGACCGGCACCTGGATGCAGACCATCGCGCAGGCCTGGCTCGTGCTCGAATTGACGAACTCGAAGGCCGCGCTCGGCACGGTCACCATGCTCCAGTTTCTTCCCATCACCATCTTCGTGCTGGTTGCGGGCGTGGTGGTGGACCGCGTGCCGAAGCACCGGTTCCTCATCGTCACGCAGAGCCTCGCCGCCGCGCAGGCCGCAGCGCTCGCTCTGCTCGTCTGGACCGGGCAGGTCAGGCTCTGGCACGTGTACGGGCTCGCGTTCGTCCTCGGGCTCGCCAACGCGTTCGACCAGCCGACACGTCAATCGTTCGTAGTCGAAATGGTCGGCAAAGACGACCTGCCGAATGCGATTGCGCTCAACTCTGGCATGTTCAACGCCGCGCGCCTGCTCGGCCCGGCGGTGGGCGGATTCGTGATCGCGACCATCGGCGTACGTGGCGCCTTCCTCGCGAACGCCGTCAGCTTCCTTCCCGTCATCGCCGCACTGCTGCTCATCGACCCTTCCCAATTGAGGAGCCCTCCGCGTGCGGCGTCGTCGTCCCGCGCGCATCCGCTGCGCGAAGTGACCGAAGGCTTGCGGTACGCGCTCGCCACGCCTTCCGCCCTGCTCGTGGTGCTGATGCTCGCGTTCATCGGTACCTTCGGCTACAACTTCAGCGTCGTTCTTCCGCTCGTCGACCGCTACGTCCTCCACAGGGGATCCGTGGGGCTCGGGCTGATGACGGCGTCGGTGGGCGCCGGCGCATTGCTCGCGGCGGCGGCGCTCGCGGCGCAGCGACGGGCCTCGCTGCGGACGATGCTGGCCGGCGCCGGCGCCTTCGGACTCGCCCTGGCCGGCGTCGGGGTGAGCCGGTGGTTCCCGGTGACGGTCGCCCTGTTGGTCCTGGTGGGAGCTGCAGGCACGTTCTTCACCGCCACGGCCAACACGACACTGCAGCTCTCAGCCCCCGACGAGCTGCGCGGGCGCGTGATGTCCCTGTACATGCTCCTGTTCGCAGGGTCTACACCCGTCGGCGGCTATCTGACCGGGCGCCTCGCGCAACACCTCGGCGTGCCCGAGACGGTGATCCTCGAAGGGTCCCTGTGCCTCGCGGGATTCGCCCTCGGGGTGGCGTATTACACATCGCACCGTGCGCACTTCGGGATCACCGCGTCCGAAGCTCCGGCGCCCCGCTCGCCCTGACCGAGGCGCGGTTTCTTCGGCCGCGCATCCCGTAGACTGAAGCATGGGGCAGGAGTCGAGCCTCCTCGTCGACGTGGGCGTCGCCCTCGCCATCGCGCTCGCTGCCGGGTGGCTGGCGTCCCGCCTCCGTCTCCCCTCCATCGTCGGCTACATCGTCGCCGGAGTCGTCATCTCGCCCTTCACGCCCGGCTTCGTTGGCGATGTGGAGCGGCTCCGTCTCATCGCCGAGATCGGCGTCGTCCTCCTGCTGTTCTCCATCGGGGTCCAATTCTCCATCGCCGACCTCGCGCGTCTCGGCGGATGGCTCGCCCTGGCGGCCGTCGCGCAGATCGCGGGCGTCTTCGCCGCCGGGTGGGCGCTGTTCGCGGCTCTCGGCCTCTCTCACGACGAGGCCCTCTATCTCGGCGCCGCGTTCTCCATCAGCAGCGGCGTCGTGCTGGTGCGCTCCCTCGCCGCCAGCGCCGAGATCGATTCCGAACACGGACGTGTCGCCGTGGGCTGGTCGGTAGTCCAGGACCTCGCGGTCGTCGTGCTCATCGTGGTCCTGGCGGCGTTCACGGAGGGCGCCGCGGTCCAGCAGGTGGCGCGCGACATGCTTCTGGCTGCGGTGAAGGCCACGGCGTTCGTCGCCGCCGTACTCATCGTGGGCCTTCGCGTCGTCCCCCTGTTCCTGAATCAGATCGCCGAAGAGCGCTCGCGCGAGCTCTTCT
Source organism: Dehalococcoidia bacterium (assembly GCA_035574215.1). Lineage (GTDB taxonomy): Bacteria > Chloroflexota > Dehalococcoidia > DSTF01 > JACRBR01 > DATLZC01. The sequence continues at coordinate 4,821 of DATLZC010000246.1, forward strand.
TCATCGCTATCGCCGCCCTGGTCATCGGAACGGCGCTCGCGTCCGAGTACATCGGCCTCTCGCTGGCGATAGGCGCGTTCCTCGCCGGCATCGTCGTGTCGGAATCGGACCTCTCGTATCGCGTCCTGGGGGACCTCCTGCCGACGCGCGACGTCTTCGCCGTGCTCTTCTTCGTCTCCGCGGGGATGCTCATCGACCCCGCGGTCATCGTGGACGAATGGGCGTCGGTCCTGCTCGCCCTCGCCATCATCCTGCTGCTGAAACCGGTCGTGACGTACGCGCTGGCGCGACGCACAGGGAGGAGCGAGCGCGTGAGCGCCCTCACGGCGGCGCTCCTCGCGCCCGCGGGTGAGTTCTCCTTCGTGCTCGCCCGGGATGGATTGCAGCGTGACGTGATCAGCGACGATGTCTTCAGCGTCGTGCTGACCGCGGCCGTCATCTCCATCGTGCTCAGTCCGCTGATCGTTCGGGCGGCGCATGCATGGTCCGCCCGCGGGTGGGCCGCCGCGCCGCTGCCCGCCGCCAACGCGGAGGAAGCGCCGGTCCGCGTGGGACGGCGAGCGGTCATCTGCGGCTTCGGCCGGGTGGGCGAGATCGTGGCCACGATTCTGTCGAACCGGTTCAGCGTCCTGATCGTCGAGGAAGACCGCCGCCTGGCCCGCGAGGCGCGGGAGCGGGGCTTCGAGGTCCTGGAAGGAGCGCCGGCGAGCCCGTCGGTGCTGGAACGGATGGACCTGCGGAACGCGCGAGTCCTCATCGTGACGCTGCCCGACCCGTTCGCCACCCGTCTGCTGGTGGAACGGGCCCGCGCCATCAACCCGCGACTGGACGTCATTGCCCGGGCGTCGTTGGCGACGGAGGCGCAGAAGCTGTACGAGGCCGGAGTCACGGAAGCGGTGGTGCCCGACGACGAAGTCGCCCTGGAGCTCGCGCGGCACTCGCTCCACCGGTTCGGGCTTTCGGCGCCCGAGGCGCTGGCGGCGATCCAGGGCTATCGCGCCCGCTTGCGGGAGCGCCGGCTCTGACCGGTCAGCCGACGGGGTTGAAGAAGCAGGAACGGGCGCCCGTGTGACAGACGCCCTTCCCCAGCATTCGGACGCGCACCAGCAGGACGTCTTCGTCGCAGTCGGCGGCGATGGAGCGCACCTCGAGGTAGTCGCCCGACGTCGCGCCCTTGTGCCACAGCTCCTGACGGCTCCGGCTCCAGAAGACCACCTGACCCCGCTCGCGCGTGAGGCGCAGCGACTCCTCGTTCATCCACCCGAGCATGAGCACGTCGCCCGTCTCGTCGTCCTGGATGATGGCGGGGATGAGCCCGCGCTCGTCGAACTTCAGAGGCAACGTCGGACTCCTCTTGCGCTATCTGACACTACCTAGAGCCGCACCGGAATCCCCCGTGCGGCCATGTACTCCTTGGCCTCGCGAATCGTGAACGTCCCGAAGTGGAAGACGCTGGCCGCGAGCACGGCGTCCGCTTTTCCTTCGGTGACGGCGTCCACCATGTGTTGCGGGTGCCCGCAGCCGCCGCTCGCGATGACCGGCACCTCGACCGCCTCGGCCACGGCGCGCGTGAGCGCCAGGTCGTATCCGTCCTGATGGCCGTCGGCGTCCATGCTCGTCAGCAGGATCTCTCCCGCGCCGAGCTCGACGACTCGCTTCGCCCATTCCACAGCGTCCAGCCCTGTAGGACGCCGTCCGCCGTGGGTGTAGACCTCCCACTTGCCCGGCGCCACCGCTTTCGCATCGATGGCGACGACGATGCACTGGCTCCCGAAACGATGCGACGTCTCGGCCACGAGCCGGGGATCGGCGACGGCGGCCGTGTTCAACGAGACCTTATCGGCCCCCAGCTCGAGCAGCCGGCGCACGTCGTCGGCGGAGCGGACGCCTCCCCCGAC
>DATLZC010000247.1:0-9560 GCA_035574215.1 Dehalococcoidia bacterium
CGCCGCAGTGCCCCGGCGAGATCGCGGCGGGCGTGGAGCTGGTGCTGGAGGGCCTGCATCTCAACAAGCGCCTGAACAAGGACCGCATCGGGGGCAAAGCCCAGTACCGAGGCTGACCCGCTCACGGCCGAAGCGCCCTCCCGCAGGAGGGCGCTCGCGCGTTCGAGGGCGCTTCGCCGGAGTAAGATGGAAGCAGGCCCAACGAGAGGAACATCATGGTCTTGTACCGCTATTCCCAGTGGGACGGGTCGCAAGAAATCCCGAAGCTCGACGCCGACGACATCCTCGAGTCGTTGACCGACGACCTGATGAACTTCGGCGACCTGCAGCACGCGCTGAGGAACCTGTTGCAGCGGGGGATGCGCAATCCGCTGGGTCAACGGTTGCAGGGCTTGCGTGATCTGCTCCAGCAGTTGCGTCAGCAGCGGCGCAACACGCTCGACCGCTACAACCTCGCGTCGGTCATGGACGACATCAAGAACCGGCTGGACGACATCCTGCGGCGTGAGCGCGAGACCATCGAGCGCCGTCTGCAGGAGGCGCTGAACGCCGCGGGCGAGTCGCCAGAGCCGGGCGCGGGCCAGAACGCTGCTCCGGACCAGATGGAGGCGGGCGAGGCCTCCGGGTCCCCGGAGCAGGGCGAGGCTGGAGGCGATCAGCAAGGCGGCGGCGAGCGTCGGCAGTTCGCCGAGATGCTCAAGAACATCGCGAGTCGCAAGAAGAACTTCCTCGACAACCTGCCGGAGGACCCGGGAGGTCGCATCAAGGAGCTCCAGAACTACGAGTTCATGGACCCCGAGGCGCAGCATCAGTTCCAGGAGCTCATGGAGATGCTGCGGAAGGCGATGCTCGAGACGTTCTTCAAGGACCTGCATCGCCAGATCGCGGAGATGACGCCGGAGCAGCTCCAGCGCCTGAAGGAGATGGTCCGCGACCTGAACCAGATGCTCTCGGAGCGGATGGCGGGGGGTGAGCCGGACTTCCAGCGGTTCATGCAGCAGTACGGCGACCTGTTCGGTCCGAACCCGCCGCAGAGCCTCGACGAGCTGGTCGCGCAGATGCAGCACCAGATCGCGCAGATGCAGAACCTGCTCGACAGCCTGCCCCCCGATATGCGGCGTCAGCTCCAGGACCTGCTGATGGACAAGATCGGCGACCCCGAGCTACAGGCCGAGCTGTCGGAGCTGGCGGCGAACCTCGAGTTCATGTACCCCATGCGTGACCTGCGGAACCAGTATCCGTTCCGGGGCGACGAAGAGCTCGACCTGGGCGAAGCGATGCGCCTCATGGCCCGCATGCAGGACATGGACGAGCTCGAGCGCCAGCTCGAGCGCACGCAGTACGGGGGCGAGATCGACGAGATCGACGTCGAAAAGCTGCGGGAGATTCTGGGCGACGAGGCGGCGGAGACGCTGAACCAGCTCAAGCAGTTCCTCGAGATTCTCGAGGAGGCGGGCTACATCCGCCGCAAGGGGAACACGTGGGAGCTCACGCCCCGCGGGACACGCAAGATCGGGCAGAAGGCCCTGGGCGAAATCTACGCGCAGCTCAAGAAGGACGCTGTCGGCAAGCACGCCACGCGCGAGCGCGGCGTCGGCGGAGAACGAGCCGACGACACGAAGCGGTACGAGTTCGGCGACCCGTTCCATCTCGCGCTGGACAAGACGATCATGAATTCGCTGCAGCGCGAGGGCCCGGGCGTGCCGGTGCGCCTGGACAAGGACGACTTCGAGGTCTACCGGTCGGAGCAGCTCACCCAGACGGCCACCGTCATGATGGTGGACCTCTCATGGTCGATGGCGCTGCGGGGGTCGTTCCAGGCGGCGAAGAAGGTGGCGCTGGCGCTCAACAACCTGATCCGCACGCAGTTCACGCGCGACAGCCTGTACATCATCGGCTTCTCGGCCTACGCGCGGGAGCTGAAGGCGGAGCAGCTTCCGTATGTGCGGTGGGACGAAAGCGTCCTGGGCACGAACATGCACCACGCCTTCATGCTCGCCCAGCAGCTCCTGTCGAAGCACAAGAGCGGGACGCGGCAGATCATTATGATCTCCGACGGCGAGCCGACGGCGCACCTGGAGCGCGGGCGGTCGTACTTCGCCTACCCGCCGAGCCCGATCACGATCCGGGAAACGCTGAAGGAAGTGAAGCGCTGCACCCAGAAGGGCATCACTATCAACATCTTCATGCTGGACCGGAACTACTACCTGAAGGAGTTCGTGAACCAGGTCGCCAAGATTAACAAGGGCCGGGTCTTCTACACCACGCCCGACCGGCTCGGCGAGTACATCCTGGTCGACTACGTGCGGCACAAGCGCAAGAACATCCGCGGGGCGGCGTAGCAGCAGCTTCTACCGATGCCGCTCGGGCAGGGCGACGCCCAGGCGCGGGGCGAGCAGCTCCTTGAGCTCGCGAGGCTCCGGAAAGCGGCCCGCTTCCTTGTTCGAAAAGATGGTCTCGTCGTCCAGGGAGACGGCGAAGACGCCGCCCGAGGATGGACGGAGTTCGATGCACTCGACGTACGGCTCGAACGCGTTGAGCAGCTCCTGCGCTATCCACAGCGCCCGCGCCGTGAACCGGCACGCCGTGCAGTACTCGATGACCACGCGTCCCTGGCGTTGTGTCACGACGGTTCCTCCCCGGCAGGCTCGGGTGCGGGAGCGACGATCGGCGCCGGCGCCGGGACGCGCGCGACGATGACGCGCGGGAAGACGAGGTCGATGCGCTCGCGCTCGAACCTTCGCTCGATTCGCGAGCGCAGCTCGACGATGGCCTCCCACTGGCGCGCGGGGCTCAGGTCGGCGGGAAACGTCACGCGGATCGAGAGGTCCTGCGGCCGCGCCGCCTCGATGCTCGCGGGCGGCGCCAGCATGAGCTTCCCGAAGTAGGGATCGCGACTGAGCTCCTGCCCCACGTCGTCGATGACGGCAGCGGCCTTCTTCAGATCGACCTTGCGCGTGGCCGCGAGGCGCGCAGAGAGCCGGGTCAGGTTGCTCGCGACGCCCACCTGGCTGTTCGGGATGTAGTGCACCGCGCCGTCGAGGTCGCGCAGCACCGTCCGGCGCAGGTTGACGTCCTCCACCATGCCTTCCTTGCCCGCGATGACGACGGCGTCGCCGATGGCGTACTGATTCTCCAGCAGGATGAACATCCCGTTGATCGCGTCGCGCACGAGGCTCTGCGCCCCGAAGCCGATGGCGAGCCCCACGATGCCCGCGCTGGCGAGCAGCGGGCCGATGTTGACGCCGAACTCCGAAAGCGCCGTAACGAACCCGATGGCGATGACGACGGTCCAGGCGGTCCTGTGGACGACCGTCGTGACCGTGCGGATTCGCAGCTCTTCCTCCGCGGGGAGGCCCAGGGATGTGCGGCGCATGACGGCGCGAATCGCGGGCGTGAACAGACGGTCGATGAGCAGGAGGGCGACGGCGACGACGATGACGACGCCCAGCACCCGGCCGCCGCGGATGCCTACGGTTCGCGAGATCTCATCCCAGTCGACGAGCAGAAGCCACGTCACGCCGCGAGACGCCTCAACTCCCGGGCTGGAAGACCATCAGGTACAGGATACCGATCAGCACCAGACCCAACAGATTGCCGACCACGATGGGGGCCGGCTTCCGGAGGTCCGACCGGAGGTCGTCGGGCACGCCGCCGTCGGCGGGCAGGGTGTCGGCCCGGCGCGCCATGCGCAGGTAGAACGGCCGCAGGTACACGAGCGCGATGGCGAGTGCGACGAAGTACAGCGTCTGGGCGATGGAGAGCCACGTCTCGCCCAGGCTGATGTCCGCGCGCCAGGCGGTCAGCCACCCGAACACGGGGATCGCGATGGCCGAAGGCAGGATGAGCGCGTTCTCGGCGAAGCGCACCATCGAAAGGTGCGCCCGCAGCTCATGGGGATGACGGGACCGCGCGGCGAAGGCCAGGTTGGGGATTTCGAGTCCCTGGCCAGCGAAGAACACGAGGACGGCGAGCACATGCAAGAACTTGAACGTGAGGATCTGGTCGTGGAGGTCCAAGAGCGGCTCCTTCCGGCTAGCGCCCGAGGTCGGGCTCGACGAATGGCATACCCAGCGCGTCGGCGACCGGCCGCTGGGTGAGGGCGCCCCGATACGTCGACAACCCCGCCCGCAGGGCGGGGTCGCGACGGAGGGCGTCGTCCACTCCTCGGGCCAGGGCGAGGACGTACGGGAGCGTGGCTGCCGTGAGCGCGGACGTCGCCGTGTAGGGCACTGCGCCCGGCATATTGGCGACGCAGTAGTGCACCACGCCATCCTCGACATAAATCGGGTCGCGGTGCGTGGTGGGCCGCGCCCCTTCCACCGATCCGCCCTGGTCGATGTCGACCACCACCGCGACGGCGCCGGGCCCCATGGAGCGGACCATGTCGCGGGTCACCACCTGGGGCGCCCTGCCGCCGAAGACATGGGCCGCGGTGATGAGCACGTCGGCCCCGTCGAGCGTCGCCCGCAGCGACGCGGCGTTGGACATGAGCGTCGCGACGCGGCCGGGCCACCGGTCGGCGAGCTGACGCAGGCGCACGGCGTCGATCCCGAGGACGGTCACCCTCGCTCCCAGGGCCACGGCGACCATGGCCGCGTTGGTGGCGACCGTGCCGGTACCCAGGATGACGACGTGGGCGGGCGGAGCGCCGGGTAGGCCGGAGAGCAGCTTCCCCCGCCCCGGGCCGGGCTTGCGCAGATACTGCGCGCCGATCTCCGTCGCCATCCGCCCCGCGATCTGGCTCATGGGGATGAGCAGCGGGAGCGTGCCGTCGGGCAGCCTCACCGTCTCGTACGCGATGGCGGTGACGCCTGCGTCGAGCAGCGCGCGGGCTACGTCGGGGGACGCCGCGAGATGCAGGTACGCGAACAACGTGAGGCCGGGCCGCAGCCATCGGAATTCGTCCGGCTGCGGCTCCTTGACCTTCACCACGAGGTCGGCCGTCGACCAGACCGCCTCGGCCGTGGGCGCGATCTCTGCGCCGCCGGACGCATACGCTTCGTCGGGGAAGCCCGCATCTGCGCCAGCCCCGGTCTCGACGAGGACGCGGTGTCCTTCAGAGACGAGCGCCCGGGCGCCTTCGGGCGTGAGACCGACGCGGTGCTCTTCGACCTTGCGCTCTCGGACCGTGCCGACGATCATGACCGCCCTCCTCTCGCGGCCATTGTCGGCGCTCCGAGCCCGGAGGCCAAGGCGTCAGCGCTGGCAAGGGCAATGGCGCCCGCGAACACGCTCGGCCGTCACTCCGTGGGCACGCCGAGCTCGGCGGCGACGTCCCGTTGGCCGGCCTCCACGGATTGCACGCCCGGAACCAGACGGATGACCTCCTCCACGTGGGCAGCGCCCGGGCCCTGGGGCGCGAGCCAGCTCACGCGGACGTGGCCGTGTTCGATTTTGACCTGCACGCGTTCGCCGCGGGTTCGTTCGTCGGCGGCCAGGGCCGCGCCCACTGCCAGCTCGAGGTCCGAGTCGGCGACCACGCGCGCCTCGACGGAGCGGACGCCCCGGCAGGACTTCGCGGCCGCCTCGAGGAGCTCCGCAATGCGGGGGGCGCGCACGTTGCCCAGCAGCGTCACCGTCCCGTTCTCGACCAGAATCTCGACGTGCGTGAGGTCGCCCGGCCCGAGACCCACGGCGCGCGCCGCCTCGAGGATGGCGTCGCGGAGCTCGTCGTCGGGAACGAAGGGCTCGGGGGGCGTCTCGGCGATGTTGACCCAGACCCACGACGGCTGCTGCCACGTGGCTCGCGCGGTGCTGACACGAACGAGGTCGCGGCCGATGCGGGCTGTGTTCCCGATGAGGTGCGTGATGGCGCCGTTCTCGGCGACGGCGAAGCCCACGAGCGTGGCGTACCGGCCCCACATGCCCGTCGCCTCGGCGAGGGCGATACGGGTGTGCCGGTCGGCCCAGTGAACGCCCGCTGGCGCATCGTGACCGTCGGGCGCGACCCGCGGATAGTCACCCTGGGCTTTCGCGGCGACGATGCGGCCGTCGCCGAACGTGACGTCCGACCGCGGCACACGCCACGCCCGGGTCCGGAGGACCCCTGCGGCGACGATCAGGGAATCGAGCGTCCACGAATCGTCGGACATTTCGAATCCGTGCAGCCATCCTTCCGCGCCGTCGCCGAAGGCCGCGGGCGTGCCGAACATGAGTACGCGCTCGGGCATGCGCTCTCCTCCGTATGGCGTCGTGCGTGGCGCCTCGGCGGCGCCTCCCGAGCGCGATTATAGAAGCCGGCCGCACCGTCGAGACAGGGGCGTTCGGCCTTCGGGGCCGGGCGGCGCTACGCATCGTGCCGCTCACCCTTGGACACGGGGCCGCACCTTCAGTCACAAAGAGAGACTGGAGCTCTGAGTCGGACGAGGCCCGGCGTCGGGTTACGGTTTGCCGTGAGTCCGGCGGGCTGGCTTGCGGCCACGCTGCTTGCCGCGCCCGTCGCCGCTCAGCGGGCCGCCCTCGGTCATCCAGGATGGCTTCTTGCGGGGCGGGAGCGCCCCGGGCTCGGGGGCCCTGCTCGCGGCCACAGGGCGGTATCGCCCGGAGAGGCCCGCGGCGCGCATCGCCGCCTGTCCGGCCTGCCACGTGGGTCCGCCCGAGCGGAAGGGCGACATCATCGACGAGGCCCGAGGGCCTGGCGCTCCCTTGCTCTTGGGCGTCGTAAGGCTCGCCCGGCGCAGGGCGCCGGTGGCGCCGTGAAGCGTTGCGCGCTTCATGACCAGGTCCGTCGGCTTTTGGGGCTTGCTGCGCTTTCCCTTTCGGGATGCGCCGTTGCGCTGCGGTTGATTCACGCTTGTCCTTCTCGACTCTCTAGACGAACGGGCTCCGCCATCGTGGTGCGCTCAGACTCCGCGACGCAGGACCTGTCCGGCGGGGACGCCGGTGTGCCGCCCTCGGTCCACGACGACGCGTCCGTTGACGATCACGTATTCGATTCCCCTCGGGTACCGGCGCGGATCTTCGTACGTTGCAGTATCGGCGATCGTGTCCGAATCGAACACGGTCACGTCCGCCCAGCATCCTTCGCGCAGCTCGCCGCGGTCCTTCAGGCGAAATTTCCGCGCCGGCAGGGCCGACAACTTGCGTACGGCCGCCTCGATCGGTACCAGTCGCTCTTCCCGAACGTAGCGCGCGAGAAGACGAGGGAACGTGCCGTACAACCGTGGGTGGGGCTTGCCGGTCCGGGAGGGGATGCCGTCGCTGCCACCCATGCAGGTCTCGTGGGCGAAGACCCTTCGCAGATCATTCTCGTCCATAATGAACAGAATTGCAACCACCCCGCCTCGTTCCATCTCGACGAGGCGCCTCCCCGCCTCGTAGGGCGTCACCCCCATCTCCACTGCGATGTCGCTGAGCCGCCGTCCCTCGTACTCGTGGTGGGTCTCGACGGACGCGATCATCCAGTCCTGCGCCATCTCCGGCGTGAGGCCTTCGAAGAGGTAAGCCGCCAGCGGGCCGCTCGACCCGGTGTAGGGATACATGTCGATATGGGCGTCGATGCCTTCCGCGCGCCGCTGGTCGAGCAACGCCAGCGACTCGCGGGTACGCCCGAAGTTGTGCCGCAGCGCGGCTTTGTGATGCGAGATCTGGACGGGCACGCCGGCCTCGCGGCCGATGCGGAACGCCTCCTCCATGGCGTCCAGCACCCCGTCGGCCTCGTTCCGGATGTGGCTTGCGTAGACGCCGTCGTACTCCGCGACGACGCGGGCCAGGGCGATGAGCTCCTCCGTCGCCGCGTACCGTCCCGGAGCGTAGATGAGCCCCGTCGAGAGCCCCAGCGCGCCTGCGCGCATCGCCTCGTCCAGGCGGCGTCGCATGTCGGCCAGCTCCTCGGCGGTGGGCGTGCGGCGTTCCGCCCCCATGGCGACGAACCGCAACACACCGTGGGGGACGAGGAACGCCGCGTTGACGCTGATACCCGCCTGCGCGACGGCGTCGTAGAACTCGCCACAGGTCTCCCAGCGCCAGTCGTCCACCGAGCCGCCGAGCACTGCAGCCCAGCCCCGTTCGAACGCCTCGCGGAAGCGCTCGTTCGCCGGAGCTGCGCCCGCGCCACAGTTGCCCGCGATGCAGGTGGTCACGCCCTGCATCACCTTGAAGTCCATCCCCGGGTTCGTCAGGAACGCCACGTCGTCGTGGGTATGGACGTCGATGAATCCGGGCGCGACGACCAGGCCCGCCGCGTCGATCTCGCGGGCGCCGTGCACGGGCTCGGGAGGTCGATCCGCCTCGGCCCGCTCGACGATGCGCGCGACGCGTCCATCGGCGATGACGACGTCTGCCGGGCGGGCAGGGGCTCCCGTGCCGTCGATCAGCGTGCCGTTGCGGATAACGATATCGGCGTTCACGCGACGGTCGATATGATAAATGAGACTAGCGCTTCATCCAAGACGTCGCCTCGTGGCGACGGTCGACCGCCCGGTACCTGCCCGCGCGCAGCTCCTCCAGGAATTCGCGCTCGGTGCGGATGAGGCGCTCGAACAGGGTCGCCGCCGTCCCGACCTCCCGAACGGCGTGCGCGTCGCTGCCGCCCGTCCCGGGCAGCGCGAGGCCACGCGCCAGCCGCGCTGCGGTCTCGTTCTGGAGCCGGCCTTCGGTGCCGTTCTCGATCTCGAACGTGTGAAACCAGCGGGCGGGGTCGGCCTCGGGCAGCGCGCCGTATCGGCGAGACGGGTGCGCGAGCACGAGGATGGCGCCCTCGCCGTCGGCGATGGCCTTGAGGCGCTCGATGCGGGCCATCTCCGGTACATAGCGCTCGAGGCCGAAGGCCAGCACATGGCCGACGTCCGTTGTAATCTCGATGCCGCGCAGGACCACGAGGCGGAAGTCGCGCGACAGGGCTTCGACCTCGCTCCTCTGCCACAGCGCGTCGTGCTCGGTGAGGCAGACGCCGTCGAGGCCCGCCGCGAGCGCCGCCCGCGCCAGGGCGTCGGGCGTGAGCGCGCTGCACGGCGAATGGACCCGGGTGTGACAGTGCAGGTCGATCAGCAACGAACCGCCAGGCTCACTCCCAGCCCTTGCGGGCGCCGGCCACCATTTCGAGCGGACCGGCCGGCCAGTTGAAGCCGTACCGCATCGCCTTGTTGATGTCCTCGGCTGTGGCGATGCCCTCTTCCAAGACTTTCCGGGCTTCCGCGACCATGGCGAAGTAGATGCGGTTCGCTACGAACCCGTACTTGCCCGGCGCATCTTTGACCCGGATGGTCACCTTTCCCAGCTTCGCGCCGAGCTCCTCCATCACCCGGATGACCTCCTCTGAGGTGTCGGGCGTGTACACGATCTCGATGAGCTTCATGACGGGCGCCGGGCTGAACCAGTGGTAGCCGACGAAGCGGTCTTTGCGCGAGACGGCCTGGTTGAGGTCGGAGATGGCAAAGCCCGATGTGTTGCTGGCGAAGATGGCCGAGGGCTTCACAATCTGGTCGAGCTCCGCCCAGACCTTCTTCTTGAGCTCGAGGTCCTCGGGCACCGCCTCGATGATGAGATCGGCGTCGCGGAGGTCTTCGACCTTCGTGGTGAACGACAGGATCTGCTGCGCGCGCTCGAGTTGCTCCGGC
>DATLZC010000248.1:0-7436 GCA_035574215.1 Dehalococcoidia bacterium
ATCGTCCTCGCGCTCGACACCTCGAGTTCCATGCAGATCGCGGACCCGGGCGAGCGGCCCCGCCTCGAGATCGCGCAGGAAGCGCTGCTCGACTTCATCGACAGCCGGCCCGACGACCGCCTCGCCCTGCTGGCGTTCCGCTCGCGCAGCCTCGTGCTGAGTCCGCTCACGCTGGACCACCGGGCGCTCGGCGACTTCGTCCGCGAGGCCGGCCGCATCGAGATCGAAGACGGAACCGCCATCGGACTGGCCCTCGCCGAGGCGCTCAATCTGCTCCGGGACGCGACGGGGCCGAGCCGGGTGGTCGTGCTGCTCACCGACGGAGAGAACAACCAGCGGCTGGTGGAGCCGCTCGAGGCGGCGCGGCTGGCCCAGGCGCTGGGCGTGCGGGTGTACACCATCGGCGTCGTCGATGAGCCGCCGCCGGGCAGCGCGCGAGCGCGCCGGCTCAACGTCGACGAGACCGCCCTGCGGCGCATGGCCGAGATTACGGGAGGACAGTACTTCCGCGCGGCCGACCCCGGCTCGCTGGAGGCGATCTACCGGCACATCGGGGAGCTCGAGACGTCGCGGGCCGAACGCGCGTCGCCGCCGGCGTACCGCGAACTCGGGCCATGGCTGTTGGCGGCGGCGCTCGCGCTCGTGGCCGTCGACGTGACGCTGGCGGCGGGTCCGCTCCGCCGGTTTCCGTGAGGGAGGCCGAATGACCCTGCACGAGCCGTGGCTGCTCGCTCTGACCGCCCTCGTCCCGCTCGCGGTCGCGATGTCGCTGCGCGCGGCCGGCAAGCGCGCGGCGGCGGCCTCCCGGTACGCGCCCGGCGGCCCGCGGCCGCCCACGAGCGGCGCGCGTCCGCTGCGCCTCGCGCTGACGTGCGCGGCGGTGGCGCTGCTCGCGATCGCCGCCGCCCGGCCCACCATCGGCAGCCGCCAGGAGACGGCGCCTCAACAGGGCATCGAGGTCGTCCTCGCGCTCGACGTCTCCCGCAGCATGTTGACCGCGGACGTGCCGCCGGACCGCCTCGGCCTCGCGATCCGCGAGCTCGGCGCGCTTCTCGACCGGCTCGCGGGCAGCCGGGTCGCGCTCGTGCTCTTCGCGGACAACGGATTGCTCCGCGCGCCGCTCACCACCGACATCGAGGCCGTGCGGACCCTGCTGGCCTCGGCTCAGAGCGACGCCCCGGCGCTGACGCCCGGCTCCAATCTCGCGGCCGGCGTCCGTTCGAGCGTGCGAGCGCTCGAAGCGGCCGTGTCGGACAGCCGCGCTATCGTGCTCGTGAGCGACGGCGAGGACCATGTGGGGAACGCGGTCGACGCCGCGCGGGAGGCGGCGCGACAGGGCATCGTCGTACACGTCGCCGGCGTCGGCACCGAGCGCGGCGGCCCCGTGCTGGAGCGGGACCCCGAGACAGGCGCGGTCGTCCCGCGCGTGGACCCGGCGACCGGCGGGCCGGTGGTGAGCCGGCTCGACGAAGCCAACCTGCGCGCCATCGCCGAGGCCGGGGGCGGACGCTACGTCCCCCTCGCCGAGAGCGGCGTCGAGCCGATCGCCGAGGCGCTGGCGGGGCTGCGCGCCGTGCGCTTCGAGGACGTGACCGCCGAGCGCCCCATCGAACGCTTCCAGCTCTTTGCGCTGGCCGCGCTCGTTCTGCTCGCCGCCGAGCGGCTCCTCGCGGCGGGTCTCCTGCAGGGGCGGTTGCTCGCCCGGGGCGCGCTGCCTGCGGTTGCGCTTCTCGCGATGATGACGGGCGCCGCGTGCTCGGCCGACGCCGACGATCACAACGACAGCGGGAATCGCTACTACGCCCAGGAGCGGTACAGCGACGCGCTCCGCGAGTATCGCCGGGCGCAGGCCGCCGACGCGGGGGCGCCCGCGCCCGTCTTCAACGCCGGCGTGGCCCTGTACCAGCTCGGGGAATACGAGCGGGCGGCCGCGGAGCTTCGGTCCGTCCTCACGACGGCCGACCCTGCGCTCCGCGCCCGCGCGTGGTACAACCTAGGAAACGCCTACGTACGGCTGGGGCGCCTTCTGGACGCCCGCGCAGCGTACCGCGAGGCGCTCCTGCTCGACCCCGGCGACCGGGACGCCAAATTCAACCTCGAGCTGGTGAACCGGGCGCTGCTCGAGCAGCCGACGGCGGCGCAGCCCCCATCGGAGGGCGCTCCGCCGGGCCAACCCGCGGGCGAGGACGCCACGGGCGCTGGCGACGCCGGCGAGGCGTCCCCGGGGTCTCCGTCTGGCGAGGGGACGTCCGGCGAAGGCGAGCCACAGCCCGGGGGCGACGTCGACCGCGCGCTCGAGGAAGCGCTGGCCGGCATCGAGCGAGAGTTCACGCTCGAGGATGCGCTCCGTGTGCTCGACCTTTTGCGGGAGCGCCAGGCGCAAGGCGCCATCGGGGGCGCGCGGTCACGCACCGATGGCGGGCCGGACTACTGAGCGATGACCAAGCGGCTGCACCTGGCCACCGCCCGCGACGAAGCCCTCGTCCACGAGTGGGCCGAGCGGCTCCGCTCGCACGGCATCGACGCCACTGTCGTCGCCGGCGACGGCTCGCCGGCGCCCGACCCCGACCGCTGGCGCATCCTCGTGCCCGAGGGTCAGTGGCTGCGGGCGCGGGCGCTGCTCGGCCCCGCCGCCGACCAGGAGATCGACTAGCGTGCGTATCCTCGGCATCGAGACGTCCTGCGACGAAACCGGCGTGGCCGTAGTGGAGGACGGCCGCCGCCTGCGCGCCAACATCGTCGCGTCCCAGGTGGACCTGCACGCCCAGTACGGCGGCGTCGTCCCCGAGGTCGCCTCGCGCCAGCACCTCCTGACGCTGCTCCCCGTCGTGGAGCAGGCGCTGGACCAGGCGGGCCTGCGTCCGCGAGATCTCGATGCCGTCGCCGTGACCGCGGGGCCCGGGCTTGCCGGCGCGCTCCTCGTCGGCGTCAGCACGGCGAAAGCGCTCGCGTACGCGTGGGACCTGCCTCTCCTGGGCATCAACCACCTCGAGGGCCATCTGTACGCCGCCTGGATCGACGAACGGGACCAGGGAGCGCCCGTTCCCGAGCTCCCCGCCATCGGGCTCATCGTATCGGGCGGGCACACCGACCTCGTGGTGATGGAGGACCACGGCGTGTACCGGCGCCTCGGGCGCACGCTGGACGACGCCGCGGGCGAGGCGTTCGACAAAGTGGCGCGGCTGCTCGGCCTGGGCTTTCCCGGCGGGCCGGCCATCGAGCGTATCGCCGCCGGCATCTCCAAGCCGGCGCTCCGGCTGCCGCGGGCGTGGCTTCGGGGCAGCGACGACTTCAGCTTCAGCGGACTGAAGACGGCGGTATTGCATCGCACGCGGGAGACGCCCCCACCCGATCCCGCGCACGTGGCCGCGGCCTTCCAGGAGGCGGTGGTCGAGGTGCTGGCGTCGAAGGCGGCCGCAGCCGCCGAACGCGAGGGCGCGCGCAGCATCATCCTCGCCGGCGGCGTCGCCGCGAACGGGCCCCTGCGGGCTGCCCTGCGCGCGAAGGCGCACGTTCCGGTCTTCGTCCCCTCCCCCAAGCTCTGCGTGGACAACGGCGCGATGATCGCCGCCTGCGCAGCGTACCGGTTCGAGGCCTCGCGCCGAGGACTGGACCTCGATGTCGACGCCTCCTGGCAGATCGCGTAGACAACCCGGTCCGTCCGGCGCAGACACGGGAGCCTGAGCGCCCCATCGGGTACGATCGGGCCGTTGAAAGCGCTCGACGCAGCCGCTCTCGTCGCCCTGGCGCTGGTCTGGGGCTCGGCGTTCCTGTTCACGGAAGTCGCCGTCGAGGACGTCCCGCCGCTGACGCTGGTGGCGGGCCGGTTCACGCTCTCGAGCGCGCTGCTCCTAGCCATCGCGGCGTGGTCCCGCACGCCGCTGCCCCGGGGTCGCTCCACCTGGCGCGGACTCGCGCTGCTGGCCGTGATCAACAACATCGGCCCGTTCACCTTGATCACGTGGGCTCAGCAGCACATCGAAAGCAGCATCGCCGCCATCCTCAACGGGTCGATGCCCATCTTCACCGTCGTCATCGCCGCCGCGCTCGCGCTGGAGCGGCTGGACCGCGAGCGGGCCTTCGGCGTCGTCCTCGGGTTCGCGGGCGTCGTGGCGCTCGTGGGGCCCGACCTGCGCGACATCACGAGCTCGAACGCGCTGGGCCAGCTCGCGGTCGTTCTGGCGTCGGTGGGCTACGGGGCATCGACCGTCTACATGCGGCACGGGATTTCGGGTACGCCGCTGGGGCTCGCGACGGGTCAGGCCGCGCTGTCGGCCGTCATGCTGGCGCCGGTGGCCCTGGCGGTGGACCGCCCCTTGGGCATCCGTCCCTCGGGCGAGGCGTGGGCGTCGTGGATCGTCCTGGGGATGGTGGCCTCCGGTCTGGCCTACGTGCTGGCGTACTGGCTCATCCAGCGCATCGAGGCGACCCAGATGGCGATGGTGGCGTACCTGATTCCCGTCGTCGCGACGGTGATCGGCTGGGTCGCGCTGGACGAGCGTCTCTCGCCCAACGCGTTCGTAGGGCTGGCCCTGGTGCTGGCGGGCATCGCCGCGACGAACGGCGCCGTGAGTGGGGCGATCCGCCGGCTCGGGCGGTCGCGGGCCCCCGCGAAGCTGTGACGCCGGAAGAGGACAGCCCGCCGGCCACGCCGAAGCGTGAGGTCCCCACCGATGAAGGGCAGGCTTCAGCCTGCCCGCCGGGGCCCCATGGCCTGCGGGGTTCGGGGTCATGCTGAGGCCGAAGCGCAGCGAGGCCGAAGCATCTCTTCCTCCTGCGCAGCACGTCGCCCATCGACCGCGGGCCTTCGTGGGCGCACGACAGGCGTGGGCTGTCATGAGACACGTTCGGGTGGGGGAGGAGAGATGCTTCGTCGGCCTGCGGCCTCCTCAGCATGACCGGATCCCCCGATGGCGTGCCGGCCACGCTGAAGCGTGGCCTTCATTGGATGGGGAGAGGCCCCGCCCCATCGTGCGGATTGTGAAGCGGCGCCCCCCTGATGAAGGGCAGGCTTCAGCCTGCCCGCCGGGGCGCCATGGCCTGCCGGCCGCGCTAAAGCGCGGCCTTCATCGGAAGGGGAAGGGCGCGCTCCGCCGCGTCCGGGGCGCACCCCCACCCCTGAAGGCCACCCTTCAGGGTAGCCGTCGCCGCATAGTCGGTGGGCCGGGCGTCTGCGGGGTTCGGTGTCATGCCGAGGCCGAAGCGTAGCGAGGCCGAAGCATCTCTTCGCCCGATGCGGCGCGAGGCCCGTGGGCGACCGCCTCCGTGGGCGCACGACAGGCGTGGGCTGTCATGGGACACGTTCGGGTGGGGGGGGAGGAGAGATGCTTCGTCGGCCTGCGGCCTCCTCAGCATGACCGGATCCCCCGATGGCGTGCCGGCCGCGCTGAAGCGTGGCCTTCATTGGATGGGGAGAGGCCCCGCCCCATCGTGCGGATTGTGAAGCGGCGCCCCCCTGATGAAGGGCAGGCTTCAGCCTGCCCGGCGGGGCGCCATGGCTTGCCGGCCACGCCGAAGCGTGAGGTCCCCACCGATGAAGGGCAGGCTTCAGCCTGCCCGCCGGGGCGCCATGGCCTGCGGGGTTCGGGGTCATGCTGAGGCCGAAGCGCAGCGAGGCCGAAGCATCTCTTCCTCCTGCGCAGCACGTCGCCCATCGACCGCGGGCCTTCGTGGGCGCACGGCAGGCGCAGGCTGTCATGGGACACGTTCGGGCAGGGGAGACGAGATGCTTCGTCGGCCTGCGGCCTCCTCAGCATGACCGCATGCCGGCCACGCTGAAGCGCGGCGTCCCCCGCAGATGAAGGGCAGGCTTCAGCCTGCCCGGCGGGGCCCCATGGCGTGCCGGCCACGCTGAAGCGTGGCCTTCATCGGATGGGGAGAGGCCCCCGCCCCATCGTGCGGATTGTGAAGCGGCGCCCCCCTGATGAAGGGCAGGCTTCAGCCTGCCCGGTGGGGCCCATGGCCCGTCGGCCACGCTGAAGCGTGGCCTTCATCGAAGAGGGAAAGGGGGAAGGAGATGGGCGACGGTGACGTCGCGGCGGCGGCCGTTTTTGGCGGTGGAATGGGGCATGTGCATTACAGAACGGCGGCGACGGTGGTACAATCGACCCTCACTGGGCACCGCACCGAGGAGGCCACACCATGACCGAACGCATCACGACACACCCGGGCGTCCGCGCCGCCTGGAGCTATCCGCTCTTCGAGGCCATCTTCAACCGAAGGTCCCGCCGGATGGCCCTGGGCGCCGAAATCCCCGACGGCCCCAACAAGTACAAGTCGGACAAGGAGCCCATCCCGCTCGACGAGATCGAGGAAGCCCTGCTGGTGCAGGCCGGGACCGGCATCAGTGGCTTCAACCTCTCGGACCTCCCCTTCAAGGACGATCAGGGCCGGAGCGCCAGCGGCAACACCATGCTCCAGTTCACCGGGCGCACGTGGGCCAGTCCGTGCGGATCGCACAGCACGGAACTGCTGTACTTCAACGACGAGGGCTCGTACCTGGTGCGCCTCAAGGACGTCTGCGCCGACAAGATCCGCGCGTACGCCGCGGACGACGACCGCGACACGCTGCTCGACGCCTTCCGCGCGCACCGGGTCAAGATCCTCGACCATCGCCCCGAGCATCCGCGGTCGTATCCTGCGATGCTCTCGTTCAACATCTGGGATTCGAACATCCAGGGGTCGACGGTCTTCCTCCCGGTGATCAACCACACCTGGCAGTACATCAACGGGCTGCTCCTGGTGTGCGGCTGGGCCGACGGCGGCGCCTACATCGTCGATGACCTGAACGGCATGCGTCCGGCCGGCTGCGAGCGATGGGTGAAGGAGGGGCTGCTCGACCCCAACCGGCCGCTACCGCTGTCGCAGCTCCGCTTCGGCGAGGAGGTCGAGCCCGCGTTCATCCTCCAGAACATCGCGCTGGCCGAGCAGGCCATGGGCCTCGGCGGATGGATTCACGCCGCCGTGAACCCGCTGGTGATGTCGCAGGCGCTCGGCTTCCGCCACGTCACGACGCCCGGCTCGCCGCTGCCCGTCCCCGTCGGCATCGACGGCGTGCTCGAAGCCTACTGCCCGCCGTATTTCGCGAGCATGGCCGACGCCGTCGACGCCGTCGTCGAGGCCAAGTTCGGACCGGGGGGCATCTACAACCCGGAGAGCTCCCACAAGGTGCCCTACAAGGACCGGCACGAGTTCCAGCTCGGCGTGCCCCGGTATTCTGACAAGCTCGTGCAGTGCGTGAAGGACATCTGTACGTACATGTACGAGACGTACGGCCGGTTCCCGCCGAACGTGCCCGCCATGGAGCTGTGCAGCTACTGGGTGCAGGCGCACCACCTGGACCTGGACTTCTACGACCGGTACTACCCCGAAGGCGCCTACACGGAGACGCAGGCGAACCACATGCGCCTGTGGCACGGCGACGCTGTCGGCGCGCC
>DATLZC010000249.1:0-5325 GCA_035574215.1 Dehalococcoidia bacterium
GATTTTCGCCATCGGCCCCATTTCGCTCCAGGAGCGCAAGCAGGTCATCGACGAGATCGCGGCGGGCCTCAATCCGCCGCCGGGCGTGCTCGTGAAGCCCGCCGGCCTCGCCGTCATCGGCGTCGAAGCGGTCGACGCGCTCTCGGCGAACCGGGACCTCATGTCGTTCGCCGCCCTCGGAGCCATCTTCGTGCTCATGATCCTGGCGTACCGCAGCCCGGTTCGCGCCGTAGCCCCGATCCTGCCCGTGATGCTGGCCCTCGGGAGCTCGTCCGTCGTGCTGTACGCGTTCCAGGTGGAGCTCAACCCGCTCACGTCGGTCTCCGGTCCGCTCATCATCGCGATGGGGACGGAATTCAGCCTGCTGTTGATGGCGCGCTACTACGAGGAGCGCGAACGCGGCGCGAGCCCGCGGGAGGCGATGGAGCTCGCCTCGCACCGTATCGGGCGCGCGATCACTGCTTCGGGCCTCACCGTGATGGGCGGCTTCGGCGTGCTGGCGTTCTCGGGCTTCCCGCTGCTCGAAAGCTTCGGTCAGGTGACCGCGCTCAACATCGGGCTGTCGCTGTTGAGCGCGCTCCTCGTACTGCCTGCGTTGCTGGTCTGGGCGGACGAGGGCTTGTGGGCGAAGGCCCCGGAGCGCGGCGCCGAGCCCGTCCGCTGACGCGGGTTCGGAAGCCCCCGGCCTGCTATCCTGGCTCCGCCGCGCCGGGCGGCCGGAGGCGACTCGTGCCCGTCGACAGCTTCAAGTGGCTTCCCCGCAGCATCGCGGGGTACTACCAGACGCTCGCGATTCCCCAGCCAGCGTCGATTCCCTGGACGCCCCTCACGAAGCCGCTCTCGGCCTGCCGGTTCGCTCTCGTGACCACGGCCGGGATTTACCTGCGGGCGTCGCAGCCTCCGTTCGACCTCGACCGGGAGCGCCGGGAACCCCACTGGGGCGATCCCACGTACCGCGCCATTCCCCGCAACGCCGGGCAGGAGGACATCGGCGTCGCCCATCTGCACATCGACACCGAGGACCTGTTCGCCGACATGAACATCGCGCTGCCGCTGCGCCGCTTCGAGGAGCTCGAGGCGGCCGGCGAGATCGGCTCGCTCGCGCCCACGCACTACAGCTTCATGGGCTACCAGGGCGGGACGGAGGCATGGGAGCGCACGTACGGCCCCGAGGTCGCCCGCCGCATGAAGCAGGAGGAGGTCGACGCCGTCCTCCTCACTCCCGTCTGACCGGACTGCTGCCGGAACGCGCCCGTGCTGGCGCGTACGTTCGAGGCTGCGGGGCTCAGCACGGTCTTCGCGACCATGATGCCGTTCTTCGCGGAGCGCATGGGGGTCCCCCGGACGCTCGCCGTGGAGTTCCCCTTCGGCCACGCGCTGGGCATGCCGAACGACCGCGGCATGCAGCTCCGCGTCATTCGCGCGGCGCTGGCGACGCTTCGCGATGCGCCCGCACCCGGCTTCGTCGCGCACTTCGAGGAGCCCTGGCCCGGCGACTTCGACGGGTGGCGAAAGCGCTGGCAGCCGTTGGAGCCGTCGCCCATCGTGCGCTGGTTCCGCGAGCAGGCCGAGCGGCGCGCCCGCGAGCAGCGGGAAGGCTGACACGGCGCTCCCTGCGCCTCGCGCGTCGCGCTGCTACGATGCGGACGTGACCGCCGACGACTTCGAGCCCGCCACCGAGAACGCGCTGCTCCGTGACGCGATCCTGCGGCGGATCGACGAGACGGGCGGGATTACTTTCCGCGAGTTCATGGAGCTCGCCCTCTATCACCCGGTCCACGGGTACTACGTCACCCGCGAGCCGATGGGGCGGCGAGGCGACTACCTCACGAGCCCGGAGGTTCACCCGCTGTTCGGCGCCCTCGTGGGACGCCAGCTCCGCGAGCTGTGGGAGGCGATGGGCCGGCCGGGGCGCTTCGACGTCGTCGAGTACGGGCCGGGAACCGGGCTGCTGGTCCGCGACATCCTCCGCTGGGCGTCGACCCGGGACGCGGCGTTCGCCTCCGCCATCCGCTACGTGCTCATCGAGGCCAGCGACACCCTCCGCGAGCGGCAGCGCCGGACGCTGGCGGCGCTGGGGCTTCCCGAAGGCGTGGTCTCGTGGGCGGACGCGCCGCCCGACGGCATCGAGGGCTGCGTCCTCACCAACGAGTTCCTCGACGCCCTGCCCGTCCATCGCGTGACCGTGCGCGACGGCCGCCTGCTGGAGGTGTACGTGGTCCGCGACGGCGACGGCTTCGCCGAAGCGATGCGCCCGCCTTCTACGCCCGAGATCGAGGCGTACTTCGACCGGCTCGCGTTGCGCCCGGGCGAGGGATGCGACGCGGAAGTGAATCTCGCGGCCGTCCGCTGGATGCGCGATGTCGCACGGACGCTGCGCCGCGGGTTCGTCTTCACGTTCGACTACGGCTACCCGGCCGAGGAGCTGTACGCTCCCTGGCGCACGCAGGGCACCCTGCTCTGCTTCTACCGCCACAATCCTTCGACGGACCCTTACGCCCGCATCGGGAGGCAGGACATCACGGCGTCGGTGGACTTCACGACGCTCATGCGCACGGGCGAGGAGGAGGGGCTGACGACGCTGGGGTTCACGACGCAGGCGCGCTTCCTCGCCGCGCTCGGAATAGGCGAGGCCATCGAGCGCGTGCAGCGCGAGGACCCATCGGCCCTCGAGGAGTACTACGCGCGCCGCCGGGCCGTGACCGAGCTGCTCGACCCCGCGGGTCTCGGCCGCATCCGCGTGCTGGCGCAGGGGCGGAACGTGGGCACGCCCCGGCTCACCGGCTTCGCCGAAGCCTGACGCCGGCCCCCCGGCGGCGTACACTGTGGGCGTGAGCGGAGGCTACAGCGACCTGCTGCTCGACCACCTGCGGGCGCCGCGGAACACCGGCGTCCTGGACGACGCCAACGGCGTCGCCGTCGTGCGAAATCCCGTCTGCGGGGACAGCGCGACGTTCATGCTGCGGGTCGACGACGGGCGCATCACCGCGGCGCGGTTCACCGCGCAGGGGTGCGGCGGGTCCATCGCGGCGCTGAGCCTCACGACCGAGCTTCTGGAGGGCCTGCCTCTGGACGCGGCCTCGCGGCTCGACCGCGACGCCATCGCGGAGGCCGCGGGCGGCTTCCCCTCGAGCAAGATCCACTGCGCCGCGCTCGCCGCCGACGCCGTGCGCCTCGCGCTCGCCGACTACGCGCGCCGCGGGGCGTCCGTATGACGCCGCCTACAGGCCGATACTTTCGAGAAACTCCCTCACGGTGCGGTTGAAGAATTCCGGCTGGTCGATGTTGGCGGCGTGACCCGCGCCGGGAACGACCACCTTGCGCGCGCCCGGGATCTTCGCCGCCATATAGTCCGTCCCCGCGAAATACCGCTTGTCGTGCTCGCCGACGATGATGAGCGTGGGCACGGCGATAGACGGAAGGGCGTCGATAATCCGCGAATCGAACTGCGCGAGCATGCCCTCCGCGGCCATCGCGAGCCCCTCCGCCGAACGGTGCAGCGCCCGCGTCGCCTCGATCTCGGGGCTCCCGCGCAGGGCCTCGAGCCCCTCCTCGCGCAGACGCTTCGCCATGCCGAACGCGAAGTCGTTCCACTGCGCCCGGGCGTCGGGATTGCGGTATCCGGGCCCGGTGTCGCACAGGATGAGCGCGCGCACGCGCTCGGGATGGGCGACGTAGAACGCCAGCGACATGTACCCGCCCAGGGACAGGCCGCCCACCACCGCCTCTCGCTCGCCGAGGTGGTCCAGGAGCCCCGCCATGTCGTCGATGGTGAGCGCCTCGCTGTACGCCTTCGGATCGGGCGGGCTGTCGGTGCCGCCATGGCCCCGCATGTCCCATGCGATGACCCGGTACCGGTCTCCGAGCGCCTCGCCCTGGCCCCGCCACATGCGCCCCGTGGCGCCGTACCCGTGCGTCAGGAGGATGGGGAACCCCGATCCCCACTCCTCCCAGTGGATGGTGATTCCGTTGATGACGGCGTCGGGCACCGCTGCCCCCTTTCGAATCGCTGCCCTGTATTATCACGGGCGATGACTACGGGCCAGCCCGTCCTCCGCTCGTTGCGGCCGCCCGACCTGCCGCAGGTGTTCGACCTCCTGCGCACGTGCTTCGTGGGCACGCCAGCCGACCATTTCGTGAAGCAGCACCTGTACGACTCGACCTTCCGCCCCTGGCAGGGACGCGTCGCCGAGATGGACGGGCGGATCGTGGCCTACGTGCGTATCTTCGACCGCCGGATGCGCGTGCGCGGCGTTCCGTTGCGGGCCGCGGGCATCGGCTCCGTCGCGACTCATCCCGACTTCCGTCACCGCGCGCTGGCATCGGCGCTCCTGACCGACGCCATCGGTGTCATGGAGCGGCGAGGGTACGCCATCTCGTTCCTGTACACGGGCGTCATGCCGCTGTACGAGCGCCTCGGGTGGCGAGTCGTCGCGCAGCCGTATCTACGCGCGCCGGTCGCCGAAGCGGCGGGCATGGGAGCGGACCGCACGTACGCGGTTCGGGGCTTCGACGTCGCCGACCTGCCCGCTATCCGTCGCGTGTTCTCACGCGCGACACGGGGCGCGACGGGGGCCGTCGTACGCAACGAGCGCTACTGGCGTGACCACTTCTGGTGGGCGAACGACGACCCGCGATTCTTCCTCGTCGCGGAACGACAGGGGCGAATCGTCGCCTATCTTCGCGGCCAGGTCGAAGCGCAGCGGCAACGGCTGGTGGTTCTCGAATGCGAGACTCTGCCCTCAGCGCGAGGCGCCGCGCGGGCGCTCATCGCTGAGGCCGCCCGGCGCGCCTCAACGCTCGGCCTGACGATGGTGTACTGCCAGGCGCCCGCCGACAGCGCCATCGCGGACGCGTTCCGCGCCTGCCCCGGGGCGGAGTCGCGTCCCACCGGACGCGCCCCCGACATGCAGCTTCTCGTGCGCCCGGACCGGGTCCTTCGCGGCCTGCTCCCCGCGCTCCGCCGCGCGGCTCGCGAGACGCCCGGCCCCGCTGCAGCGCTGGCCATCGGCGACGTCGGCGTCCGCCTGTCGGCTGAAGACGCCGAGTTCGTCGTCCCCCCCGGCGCCAACGCCGTCCGCCTCGACCGCTACGATGCGGTGCTCGCGCTGCTCGGGCAACGGAGCGTGGTCGAATGCCTCGAGCCGAGGACGCCCGCGTCAGCGGCCGCCATCGACCGGCTCGAAGCGGCGCTTCCGCCTTGCGCGTACCACTTCTGGTATCCCGACCGCATCTGAGGCCGGCCGGCGTTCAGCGCGCGGTCCAACCGCCGTCGACGGTGTAGAAGGCGCCGGTGACGTAGGAGGCGTCGTCCGACGCGAGAAA
>DATLZC010000250.1:0-2198 GCA_035574215.1 Dehalococcoidia bacterium
CCCGGCGCCACCACCTACGCCTCCCTCATGGGGCTGAACGTGATGCCCGCCGCCTACGCCATGATGGCCCAGCGCCACATGGCCCTCTACGGCACCAAGCCCGAGCACTTCGCGCAGGTGAGCGTCAAGTCCCATCGCAACGCCCTGCACAACCCGTACGCCCAGTACCGGGTCGCGCTCACCCTCGAGGAGGTCCTGAACTCCCGCATGGTGTGCGACCCGCTGACCCTGTACCAGTGCTGTCCGACCAGCGACGGCGCGTCGGCGGTCATCCTCGCGTCGCGGCGGTTCGCACGACGGCGGGCGCGCTCCTTCGTTCGCCTGCGCGCATGGGCTGGCGGCTCGCCCCTGTACAACCCCGAGGCCGAATCGCTGGGCGAGGGGCCGACGACGCTGGTGGCGCGCCGGGCGTACGCCGCGGCCGGCGTCGGCCCGGAGGACATCGACGTCACGCAAGTCCACGACGCCTTCACGCCGGGCGAGATTCTCGCCATCGAGGAGCTCGGCTATGTAAAGCCGGGCGAAGGCGGTCCGTTCGTCTGGGAAGGCGGAACCGAGATCACGGGCCGCTATCCGGTGAACACGGACGGCGGGCTGTTGAGCCGGGGGCACCCCATGGGCGCGACGGGCGGGGCGATGGTGACGGAGGTCGTCCGGCAACTCCGAGGACAGGCCGGCCCGCGACAGGTGCCGGGCGCGAAAGTCGGTCTCGTCCACAACGCTGGCATCGGCGGTGTCAACGTGCTCATTTTCGACCGCTGATTCGGAAGGAGAACCCTCATGGCGCTCGCGGTCGACGTCAACTACGGCCTCACGCCCGAACAGGTGCAGCTTCGCGAGCAGGCGCATCGCTTCGCGGCGGAGGTGATGCGCCCCATCGCGATGGAGCTGGACAGCCTCTCGCCCGAAGAGGTCATCGCGCCCGGCTCGCGGCTGTGGGACGCGTTCCGCGCCGCGTACAAGGCCGGATACCACCTGCGGGGCTTCCCGCGCGAGCTGGGCGGCGCGGGGCTCACACCCGCCGACGCCTGGGTGATCGGCGAAGAGTTCGGCTGGGGTAACGCCGGGCTCTCTATCAGCCTCGGCGTTACCTCGATGCCGTTCCGCTTCGCAGCGATGACCGGCAACCCCGACCTGATGCGCGAAGTCGTGATGCCCTTCGTCGAGGACACGGAAGGCAAGTACATCGGATGCTGGTGCGCGACGGAGCCCAATCACGGGTCCGACGCCATTCTGTTCTCGGGACGCCATTCCCGCCCCGACATCCACTTCGAGTGCATGGCTCGCCTCGACGGCGACGAATGGGTGATCAACGGCCAGAAGTCGGCCTGGGTCTCCAACGGAACCATCGCCACCCATACGCTGGCCTTCCTGTGCGTGGAGCCGTCGATGGGCATGGCCGGCACCGGGGTGGCGATCGTGCCGCTGAACCTGCCCGGCGTCACGCGGGGGAAGCCGCTCAACAAGCTGGGCCAGCGCGCCCTCAATCAGGGCGAAATCTTCTTCGACGACGTGCGCATCCCACGGCACTACATGATCGTCGAGCCTGGGACGTTCGGCGCGGCCACGGACACCATTCTCGCCAGCGCCAACGCGGGGATGAGCGCGACCTTCTGCGGCGTGGCGCGAGCCGCGTTCGAGGAGGCGCTCGCGTACGCCCAGCAGCGCATCCAGGGCGGCGTGCCCATCGCCCAGCACCAGCTCGTCCAGAAGAAGCTGTTCGATATGTTCACGAAGCTGGAGTCGGCGCGCGCCCTCTCCCGGCTCGCCAACCAGCGCCTGATGAGCGGCCTGCCCACCACCCATTACTCCATCGCCGCGAAAGTGTACTGCACCCAGACGGCGTTCGAGCTGGCATCCGACGCCATCCAGATCTTCGGGGGTCTCGGGCTCGCCAAAGGGACGCTCGTGGAGATGCTGCTGCGCGACGCCCGCGCGTCGCTCATCGAGGACGGCGCGAACGACGTCCTCTCGCTCGCGGGATTCCGCTTCCTGGTGGGGGAATAGCCCGCCCGAAGGCCGAGAACACGCCGAGAACAGGGGCGCCCCGGGCACCGAGGCGCCCCTGCTGTTAGCCCTGTCGCTTCAGCCGTCCCGTCTTGCGCGCCCAGCGTTCCGCCAGGGCGAACACCGCGATGCTCCCGGGTACGAGGACGCAGCCGAAGGCGGCCAGCGCTCCCAGCTCGCCGCTGACGCCC
>DATLZC010000251.1:0-4930 GCA_035574215.1 Dehalococcoidia bacterium
ATGGCGAGCGTGCGCCCCGGACGGCCACCCGTCGTTGACACGACCCCCCGATTCGGTATGATGCCGGCAACCCGAAGGGTTCACGCCGGAGAGCATGCCGATTCCCACAAGCGCCCCCATCCGGCGGGTGGCCGTCCTCACTCTCGGCTGTAAGCTCAATCAGGCCGACTCCGAGGCCATCGCCCGCGAACTCGTCGCCCGAGGGTGCGACGTTATCGACCGCCCGTCGGCCGCCGACGCCTATATCATCAACACCTGCTCGGTGACGCACGTCGCCGACCGCAAGTCGCGTCATCTGGTGCGGCTCGCGCGCCGTCTCGGGGCGCCTGGCGCGCCCGTGGCGCTCGTCGGGTGCTACCCGGAGACGGCTGGCCTCGAGGTGGCGCGGAGGACGGGCGCCGACCTCGTGCTGGGGAACCGGGACAAGCTCGCGGTGGTGGAATCACTGCTGAGGCATCCGCGCGCGGCTTCCGAGGTCCCCGTCCGGCCGCTGCGGACGCGCGCGTTCGTGAAGGCGCAGGAGGGCTGCAACGACGTCTGCGCCTTCTGTATCGTCCCGCGCACGCGAGGGCGCGAGGTCAGCGTCCCCATCGAGCGCGTGGTCGCGGAGGTGGCCCGACGGGAAGCCGCTGGCGTTCAGGAGGTGGTAATCACCGGGACGCAGCTCGGGGCCTACGGGCGCGACATCGGCGCGCGCCTCCCGGACCTCATCCGGGCGCTGCTGGCGGAGACATCGGCGCCGCGCATCCGCTGTTCCTCGCTGCAGCCGCAAGACATCACGCCAGAGCTCGTGGGCCTCTGGGAGGACCCGCGGCTGTGCCGGCACTTCCATCTCGCATTGCAGTCGGGGTGCGACGCGACGCTGGCGCGGATGCGCCGCCGGTACGATACCCGGATGTACCGCGAGGCGGTCGAGCTCATCCGCGCGGCCGTGCCCGGCGCGGCCATCACCACGGACGTGATCGTCGGGTTCCCCGGCGAAACTGACGAGGAGTTCGAGCAGAGCCTCGCCTTTTGCGAGGAGATGGCGTTCGCGGGAATGCATGTGTTTCCGTACTCGCGGCGCCCGGGGACGACGGCGGACAAGCTGCCCGGCCACGTGCCGCCCGAAGTCAAGCGCGAGCGAGTCCGCCGGATGCTCGCCCTGGCCGAAGCCTCGGCTCGCCGGTTCCGCATGGCGCATGTTGGCCGCGTGGTCTCGGTCCTCTGGGAGGACCGCGCGCGAGGGACGGAGGAGGGCGACGTGTGGGAAGGGCTGACCGACGACTATGTGCGGGTTCGGGCGCGGTCGAGGGCGAACCTGATGAATCGCGTCACCGGCGCGCGGGTCCTGGCCGACGGCCCGGGATACGTCGAGGCAGAGGCGCTGGTGTAGGAGTCCGCCATGAACGCGGTCAACAGGGTCGCCATCGTCGCGGGAGCGTCGCTTCTCGTGTTCACGGCGTTCGTCGTCATCGTGCTCGCGTGGGGCGCGCCGGACGCCAGTGTCGCCCGGCTGCAGGACTTCACCCAGTGGCTCGACGAACACCAATCGACGGGGGCGAAGCTCATCACGACGCTGGGCGCGCTCGTGGTCGCGCTGCTGGCGGCGGCCGTCATCGTCCTCGAGCTCTCCCCGTCGACGACGTCGACGGTGCGCGTCGCGTCGAGCGAGCGGGGCGTCGCGACGATATCGACCGAAGCCATCGCGGAGCGAGTGCAGCGGGAGGTCGAGCAGACGCCGCACGTGGTCGCGAGCTCGGTCCGTGTGATCGGCCGGCGCCGCGCGGTCGAGGTGGAGCTCGAGCTGGACGTCGACGCCTACGCGAATCTGCGGGAGACGGCGATGGACGCGTGCGAACGTGCGCGGGCCGTGGTACAGGATGTGATGGGCGTGGCGCTGGCGGCTCCGCCGCGGGCGCAGCTGCACTACCGCGAACTGCGCGTCGGCGGACTCGCCCCCGCCGGCCGTACCGGGGATGAAGCGAGAGAGACGGCGCACGGTGACCGCGAGTCCCAATCTGCGTCCGCGCCGGAATCCACCGGCGCCGGTCGAGAGTCCGCCGGCTGAGCGGCTTCCGCAGGCGGTGGAAGCGCTGCTGTTCGTCGCCGAGGAGCCGGTGGACGTCTCGGTGCTGGCGCGCAGCCTCGGCGTGAGCCGCGCGCGGATGGAGCGCGTCCTCGACGAGCTGGCCGGCCAGCTCGCGGGGCGAGGAATCCGCCTGCAGCGCACGGGGGAGCTCGTGCAGCTCGTATCGGCTCCGGAATGGGCGCGCTACGTCGAGCGCTTTCTCGGCGCCGAATACCCGAAGCTGTCGGACGCCGCCCTCGAGACGCTCGCCATCATCGCCTACCGCCAGCCGGTCACGCGGGCCGTCATCGAGTCCATCCGGGGCGTGAACTCCGACGGCGCGCTCTCGACGCTCCTGCATCGCGGCCTCATCGAGGCCGTGGGACGCGCGGACACCGTCGGGCGCCCGGTCCTCTTCGGCACGACGGTGCGCTTTCTCGAGTACTTCGGCCTCGAGAAGCCGGAGGACCTTCCGCCTCTTCCGTCCGAGCCGCCCGCCGACCCCGAAGAGCTGCGACTATGACCGTCGGCGTGCTCCGCGTCACGCTCCGCCTGCCCGAGAACGCCTCGCTCAAGGGAAAGCGTCAGGTCGTCAGGTCCGTGCTCGAACGCGTGCGACACCGCTACAACGTCTCCGCGGCCGAAATCGACGACCAGGAGGCGTGGCAGCTCGCCACGCTCGGCTTCAGTTGCGTCACGAACGACGACGCTCACGCGCGAGAGGTATTGTCGGGCGTGCTGCGGTACATCGAGGGGTCGCGCCCCGACGCGGAGATCGTCGAGTCCGCCATCGAGATCGAGCGCCTGCTCTAACGGCGTTGTCCCTGCGCCGCCGGGACGACGATGTCGCCGAAGAGATCGTACGTTCCCGCGCCGGTGATGAGGACGCGAACGACGTCGCCGGGCGCGGCCTCGCCACGGACGTACACCACCCCGTCGACCTCGGGCGCGTCGCGATACGTGCGGCCGATGGGCGTGCCGTCGGCGCGCCGGCGCTCGACGAGGACGTCGAGCTCGCGGCCGATCTGCTCGGCCTGCCGTTCGGCCGAGATCTCGGCGGCGAGACGCATGAGCCTGTCGCGCCGCTGCCGCTTCACGCGCTCGGGAACCTGGCCGGGCATCGTCGCCGCGGGCGTGAACGGCTGGGGCGAGAAGGTGAAGGCGCCAACGCGGTCGAAGCGCTGCTCCCGGACGAACGCCAGCAGCTCCTCGAACTCGGCCTCCGTCTCGCCGGGGAACCCCGTGATGAACGTGGTCCGGATGGCGATGTCGGGCATCGAGGTCCGCAGCATGTCGAGCATCTCGTGGACTCGTTCCAGGTTCGAGGGGCGCTTCATGCGCCGAAGAACCGAGGGGCTGCCGTGCTGCAACGGGATGTCGATGTACCGGCAGACCTGCGGGAGCGACGCCATCATCCGGGCGAGACGCTCGCTCACGTGGCCCGGGTACGCGTACATCACCCGGAACCAGTGCACGCCCGGCGCCGCCTCCACCAGCCGCTCGAGCAGGTCCGGCAGGGCGTCCCGTAGGCCGAGGTCGCGCCCGTAGTCCGTCGTGTCCTGGGCGACGAGGACGATTTCTCTGACGCCGGCCTCGGCGAGCCGTCGCGCCTCGGCCACGAGGTCGTCCATCGGACGGCTGTGGAGGAAGCCCTTCATCTTCGGGATGACGCAGAACGTGCAGGGCGCGTTACAGCCGTCCGCGATCTTCAGGTAGGCGCTCGACCCGTGGGCGACGGTGGGCTCGGGCACGTGGTAGCGGGCGCGCTGCCCTTCGGGTTCGAGGGCGTCGACGTAGGAAGCGATGGCGTCCCACGCTTCGACGCCGAAGGTGGCGTCGATCTCCGGGATCTCGCGCGCGAGGTCCTCGCGCCAGAGCGCCGTGAGGCACCCCGCCACCACGAGGCGTTGTTCGGGGCGGCGTTCCGCGGCGAGCCGCAGGATCGCGTCGATGGACTCGCGCTTCGCGGCGTCGATGAAGCCGCAGGTGTTGACGATGAGCACGTCGGCGTCGTCGGGCTCGGCGACGGGCACGTGGCCGCGCAGCTCGCGCACGAGGCGCTCGCTGTCGGCGACGTTCTTGGGGCAACCGAGGGTGGTCAGGTGATAGCGCATGGGGCTCCCGGCGCGGTCATCGTAGCGCGCCGGGGTCCGCGGGGCCAAACGCTAGCTCCGTCGCCGGCTCACCACCAGGGTGACCGTCGTGCGGTCGTCGGCGGGGGTCCCCGGCTCGGGGGTCTGCTGGAAGACGACGCCTTCCGGCACCGTCTCCATCTCGACCTCGACGACGACATAGGGCACGCCCTGCTGGTCGAGCAAAGCGGTCGCGTCCTCCACGCGGGTATTCAGGAGGTCGGGCACGCGCCCGGGCGTCGTGACCGGCTCGACGCTGGTTTCTCCCGGAGCGCCACCCTGCAGATTGGTCTGGGGACGGGTGTCCGGGAGCGGCGGCGGGGAGTCGCCCTCGCCCATGCGGAAGACGAAGATGGCCGCGACCAGCAGGGCCACGAGCACGCCGCCGGTCAGAATCCAGTTGAACGGCACGGCGCCGACGGGGGGCGCCTTCACCTCGGGAAGGGCCTGCAACTGGACCGACTCCTGGCCCTTCTGCGGGA
The DNA here is from genome assembly GCA_035574215.1 of Dehalococcoidia bacterium. Classification (GTDB taxonomy): domain Bacteria; phylum Chloroflexota; class Dehalococcoidia; order DSTF01; family JACRBR01; genus DATLZC01. The sequence goes on from DATLZC010000251.1 coordinate 4,665, forward strand.
AGAGCCGAAGCAGCTCATTGGCGTCGAGACCCAGGTACTGGGCGTAGGTGCGGAGGAACGCCCGCTGGTACACGGGCGCCGGAAAGACGGCGAAGTCCTCGCGCTCGAGGGCGTCGAGATAGCGGCGGGAGATGCGCGTATCACGCTCGACGTCGAGCAGCGTGAGGCCTCGAGCCAGGCGCGCCTGGGACAGCGTCTTGCCGAGTTCTGGCATCCTGCGAGCGCGTTCTGGGCCCCGGGTCCACGCTCATGGGGCCGCCGGAAGT
>DATLZC010000252.1:0-13565 GCA_035574215.1 Dehalococcoidia bacterium
CGGCGGGCCGGGAGGCGGGTCGTTCCGCACCCGGCGCGGCATCGAGAAGACGCTGTTCCAACTCACCATCGTCCTCGCCGTGCTGTTCCTGGCGATCTCGGCCTGGAGCGTCACGTCCACCTGAGGCCGCTTGCAACCGCAACGTTCCGAGGTTCTTGACCCATGAGCCGCGCCTCGCGCTGGCCGATGCTGATCGTGCTCGCCGCGGGCGTGGCCGGCCTGATGGCCGTCTGGATCATCGCGCGCGAGAGCGGGGGCGCCACCGAGCCGGCCCCCGGCGGCGTCTACGTCGAAGGCATGACCGGCCAGCCCCAGCGCATCAATCCGCTGTTCGCCTCGTTCAACGAGGCCGACGAGGCGCTGAGCCATCTCGTCTTCGCGGGCCTCGTGAGGCTCGGCCCCGACGCCCAGCCCGAGCCGGACCTCGCCGAATCGTGGGACGTCCTCGACGACGGCCGGCGGTACGTGTTCCATCTGCGGCGGGGCCTCCTCTGGCACGACGGCCAGCCGCTCACCGCCGATGATGTCGTATACACGTTCGAGGCCATTCGTTCACCCGGCTTCCGGGGCGACCCGGCGCTGGCGGAGCTCTTCAGCGACGTCACCGTTCGCGCCCCCGATCCCCAGACGGTCGAAGTGACGCTGCCCGAGCCGTTCGCGCCGTTCCTGGCGTACGCGTCCATCGGCATCGTGCCTCGCCACCTGCTCGAAGGCCTGAGCGCCGACACCCTGTTCGACGCGCCCTTCAATCAGCGTCCCGTCGGCGCCGGCCCGTACAAGGTGGAGTCCGTCTCCTCCACCGCCGCAACGCTCGTCGCGAGCGAGACGTACCACTTCGGCAAGCCGTACATCGAGCGGATCGAGCTCCGGTTCTACCGGGACAACGGCGAGCTCCTCGCGGCTCTGAACAGCGGAGAGCTGGACGGGGCGTTCTTCCGCCCGGGCCTGAGCGAGGAGGACCGTCGCGCTATCGAGCAGAAGCGAACGTACGAGCGCTCGGAACTGCTGACAGACAGCTACACGCTGATCTACCTGAACCGGCAGGGCCCCGTCTTCCAGGACCCGAAGGTGCGGCAGGCATTGAGCCTTGCGCTCGACCGCGAACGCCTGCTTGCCGTGGCACTCGCAGGGGAAGGGCGCGCCGTCGATAGCCCTATCCCCAAGGGCCTCTGGGGCTACTTCGACACGGGCGCACAACCCGCGTACGACCCCGCGCAGGCGGAGCTGTTGCTGGACGAAGCCGGCTGGGTACGCGAGAACGGCGGCACGCGCGCCAAGATGGGCGAGCCCCTCCACGTCACGCTTTCGACCAATGACGACACCACGCGGATGGAGATGGCGGAGGAGATCGCAACCATGTGGCGAGCCATCGGCGTGGACGTCAGCGTCGAGGTGGAGGGAGCGTCCGCGTTCGTGCAGGATCGGCTCCTGCCCCGCAAATTCGAAGCCGCCCTCTTCGGCGTCGAGATCGGACCCGATCCCGACGAGTACGCTTTCTGGCATAGCAGCCAGCGCGCCGAAGGCGGACGCAACCTCGCGGACCTCGCCGACCCCGACGTCGACTTCGCCCTGGAGCGCGGACGCAAGACCACGGACCTGCTGCTCCGTGTGCAGTTCTATATCCTGTTCCAGCGGGCCTATCAGGAAGCGGTTCCCGCCATCCTCTTGCTGCAGCCCGCGCGCTCCTACGTTACCACGAAGGAGCTTCGCGGCCAGCGGCCCGTGTTTCTCTACGACGCCGGGGCGCGGTTCTATGACGTCCACCGCTGGCACCTCCGGACCCGTACAGGCGACTGAACCGCCGATCATCACCCTCACCACGGACTTCGGTCTGCGCGACGGTTACGTCGCCGCCATGAAGGGCGTCATTCTGTCCATCTGCCGGGATGCGCGCATCGTCGACGTGACCCACGAGATCGCGCCCCAGGCGGTCGCCGAAGCCGTGTTCGTCACCTCGACCGTCTGGCCCTTCTTCCCCCGGGACGCCATCCACGTCTGCGTCGTCGACCCCGGGGTCGGGACGGAGCGGCGGGCGCTCCTGCTGGTGACCGAGCACGGGCGCTTCATCGGCCCGGATAACGGCGTGTTGTCCGGGGCGCTGCCGGATTCGCTGCGCGCCCGCGCGCCCGACGGCGGAGGCGTCGTCGAGCTCACCGACGACGTTCGGGCGTTCTGCCTCGAAGCTCCTGCGTATCAGCTTCCCGATGTCAGCCGCACCTTCCACGGCCGCGATATCTTCGCGCCGGCCGCGGCCCATCTCGCCGCCGGTGTGCCGCCCGAGCGCTTCGGACCGCGCGCCGACCGCATCGTCGCGCTGCCGCCGTTTCGAGCCCGGCCGGACGCCTCGGGAGCCCTGCGAGGCCGGGTCATCCACGTCGACCGCTTCGGCAACCTGATCACAGATGTGCGGGGAACGGACCTCGCAACCTCAAGAGTGGTCGTGCGCATCGCGGGCCGGACGATTCGCGGGCTTTCGCCGACGTTCGCCGCGGCTCGAGGATTGCTCGCCTTCGTCGGTAGCTACGGCTATCTGGCCGTGGCGGTGCGCGACGGCAGCGCCGCGCGCGAGCTGGGAGTGGGCGTCGGCGCGGAGGTCGTGGTCGCGCCGAGGGACGAAAACGACGCTACGGGTTGACGAACACGGGGACCCCGAACACGTGCTCCGGCGTGCCGTCCTCCGCGCTGGCGCTCCAGGCCTCGATCAGCACTGGCCCGCTGGTTCCCGGCGGCAGCTCGAGCGTGCCCGAGAACGGCCCCCGGCCCGGCGCCCCCTGCGTCGCCGTTGTGAAGCTTTCGGCCAGCGCCTCCCCGTCCAGTCCCCGTGCCGTCAGGTTCACCGTGCCCTCGAAGACGCTCGCGGTGCCGTCCACCGTGACGGTCGTCCCCACGGTCTCGCCGCACCGGGGTGACGTCACGAGGATCGCCGGGTCGCCGGTCTCCAGGGTTACCCCGACTTCATCCATCAGCGCCAGTTCCCCGCCGGCGGATGCGGCTGCGAACGCCTGAACCACGAGCCCGCCCGGCTGCGGCGGCGGACGAAGGCCGATGTGCACCGACCATCGCCCGACCTCCGGAGCTGCGCGGTCGGCGACGAGCGGCGCGGCGCAGACCTCCACCCCCGCCGACGTGCGAACCGACACAACGAGCCGTCCATCGAAGGTCCGCGCCTCTCCCTCGATGAACAGCGGCGTGTCCACGGCGGCGCCTTCGGTCGGACTCAGGATGCGCACGAAGGGGCCGTCGACGGGTGTGGACGTCCCTTCAGGAGCCAGCGATGGCGTCGCTGAGGGCGCGGCGGTCGGCGACGGCGCCGCGCCGTTGTCCCCCCCGCAAGCGGCGAGCGCGAAGGCGAGCGACAGCGCGACAGCGAAGCGGCGCATTGCGGCCCAGTATACGCCTCGGCGGCCCGAAGGCAACCGCGTGGTATCCTGCCCGCGATGCGCGTCGTCTTCATGGGCTCCCCGGACTTCGCTCTCCCCACGCTCCAACGGCTGATCGAGAGCCCGTACGACGTGGTCGCCGTCTACACGCAACCGGACCGCCCGGCGGGTCGCGGGCGCCACCCGGCGCCCCCGCCCGCCAAGCTCCTCGCGCAGCGGTACGGCATCCCGGTCTATCAGCCCGAGCGCGTCAGCGCGCCGGAAGAGGTCGAACGGCTGCGCGCGCTCGCTCCCGACGTCATCGTGATCGCCGCGTACGGACAGATCCTGCGTCCCGCGGTGCTTGAGGTTCCGCGACACGGGACGCTCAACGTCCATGCCTCGTTGTTGCCCCGCTGGCGGGGCGCGTCGCCCGTGGTCGCCGCCATCCTCGCCGGCGACCGCGAGACGGGCGTTACGATCATGCTGGTCGAACCAGAGCTGGACGCCGGGCCGATTCTCGCCCAGGCCCGCGAGCCCATTTGCGAGGACGATACCGCCGGCACGCTCGGCGCCCGCCTCGCGCAGCGCGGCGCGGATCTGCTCATCGAGACGCTGCCGCGATGGCTCGCGGGCGCAATCACCCCCATGCCGCAGGACCCGGCTCTGGCGACCTATGCCCCCACGGTGAAGAAGGAGGACGGCCGCATCGATTGGACCCGCGAAGCGGCCTTCATCGAGCGCCAGGTCCGCGCGTACCAACCCTGGCCCGTCGCGTACACCACCTTCCGAGGCGACCCGCTGCGCATCTTCGCAGCGCATGTTTTGAACCAGACGGGGCCGGAACCGCCGGGCACGGTCGTCGCGGCCGACGGCGGGTTCGCGGTACGCTGCGGTGAAGGAACGCTCGTGATCGACAGGGCGCAACTCCCGGGGCGGCGTCCGCTACCGGCGGCCGACCTGCTCCGCGGCAGACGCGACCTCATCGGCGCGACCCTGGGGACATGACACCACTCTCGCTGTATGACCTCTCGCTCGACGAGCTGACCGAGCGGTTGGCGTCGCTGGGTGAGCCTGCGTATCGGGCCCGCCAGATCTGGCGCTGGGCCTACCGCCGATTCGCCCGGAGCTACGATGAGATGACCGACCTGCCAGCGGGCCTGCGGATGCGGCTTCAGGAGGAGCTGCCGCTGACGCCCGTCGAAGAGACGGGAACGCTACGGTCCGCCGACGGGCAGACCCGGAAGTCGCTGCTTCGGCTGGCCGACGGCGAGCTTATCGAAGCCGTCCTGATGCTGTACGACCCGCGGTCCGATTCGCGGGGCCGCGCGACCGCGTGCCTGTCGACGCAGGCCGGTTGCGCGATGGGCTGCGTCTTCTGCGCCACCGGGCAGGCGGGATTCCGCCGGAACCTGTCCATCGGCGAAATCGTCGCCCAGGCGGTGACCCTGGCCCGCCATCTCCGCGATGAGGAGGGCCGCAGGCTCACCAACGTGGTCTTCATGGGCATGGGCGAGCCCCTCGCGAACTACGACGCCACGATGCGCGCCGTGCGCATCCTCAACGCGCGCGAGGGCTTCGGCATCGCCGCACGGCACATCACCATTTCGACCGTGGGGCTGGTGACTGGCATCCGCAAGCTGGCCGAAGAGCGCATCCAGGTCGGCCTCGCCGTCTCGCTCCACGCCCCGGACGACACGCTGCGCCAGCGGCTCATCCCGACCCAGCGCAAGCCGCTCGCAGAGCTGCTAGGCGCGGTGCGCCGCTACATCGAGAAGACAGGACGCAGGGTCACGTTCGAGTACGTCCTCATCGATGGGGTGAACGACGGAGCGGACCACGCGCGGGCGCTGGGACGCCTGCTCCGAGGGCTGCTGTGCCATGTGAACCTCATCCCGGTGAACCCCACAGGCGCGGCGTTCCGCCGGCCGTCCCGCGCTCGCGTGCTCGCGTTCCAGCGCATCGTAGAAGAGGCCGGCGTCCCGTGCACCGTGCGGGTAGAGAAGGGCGTGGAGATCGCGGCGGCCTGCGGCCAGCTCCGGGGCCAGCACGTCGAGCGGCAAGCCGCCCGCGTGGGAGAAGCGTAGCGGCTATTCCTCCCCTTCCTCCTCCTCGGCGGCCTCTTCCACCGCCTCCTCGACGGCCTCCTCGACCGGGACCTCCTCGGCCTCCTCGGCCAGACGCGGCGCCGCCACCTTGACGACGACGACGTCGGGGTCCGCCAGGATCTCGTATCGATCGCTCCTGGGGAGCTGGCCGACGTGGAGCGACTGCTCGAGCTCTGTGAGGCCGGACACGTCGACCTCGATGGCGGCCGGGATGTCCATGGGGAGGGCGCGCACCGTCAGCGTCTCGACCTCCTGCAGCAGAATGCCGCCCAGATCGCTGACAGCGGGCGACTCTCCCACCAGATGGACGGGCACCTCCGCCCGCATCTTCTCCTTGAGCGACACCTGGTAGAAGTCGACGTGCAGGATCTGATGCGTGACCGGGTCGCGCTGCACGCTGCGGATCATGACGGGACGGGCCCCGGGCTCCCCGCCGACGCTCAGGTCGATGATGGCGTTCCGCGACGTCTCCTTCAGCAGCCGCAGCAGCTCCGGCGTCGGGACCTGAACCGCCTTCGAGTCGATGCCGTGCCCGTAGATGTTGGCCGGCGTCAGACCCTGCCGGCGCAACCGGGCCACCCTCTTTCCGAAGATGACTCGCTCTTCAACCTTCAACGATGGATTCGCCATCGAACGACCCCTCCACGACGCGCTTCGAACCCCCGCTGCCGGGGGCGAGCGCTTCACCGACCAGGCAGACGCCTAGTCAGCCAGCGTCCCAGCGCGAAACCGAATCCGAACGCCAGCGCCGCCGGCAACGTGAACACGGCGCGCACATCACCGCTGACCCGCGGGGCGAGCAAAAGGAACACCGACGAGCGCTCGATCCGCGCGTCCCTTGTCACGACGGCGGCTACGGCGCTCTCTTCGACCTCCACCGTGGCGCCTCGAACCAAGAGCGCCACACCCTCTTCGAACTCGACCTCCTCGCCCGAGACCGTCTGGGCGGCCGCCTGACGGACGTTCGCCTGCGAGGCGGAGACCGCCCGGATGGCGCTGCGGGTCACGTCCACGTGTTCTCCTGTGACGTCCCGCAGGCGCTCGCCGGAAACGTGGCCGTTGCCCTCATGCGCCTCCATAAGCGCCCCCTTCGAGCCCGCAGAAGCCGTGTCCGGCGGACCGGCGGCACGATAACAAACGGCCGTCAGGCGAACAAGGCCGGCTGGTGAGCGCGCCGGAGCGGCCGATAGAATGCCTCTCGATGGACAGCGTCGCCAGGAGCCTCATCCTGTTCGGAGGACTGCTGCTCCTCACCGGCGTCGCCTTGCTGCTCGCGACGCGCATCCCCGGCATCGGCCGCCTCCCGGGCGACCTCGTGTTCAAGCGAGACGGCCTCAGCGTCTATGTGCCGCTGGCGACGTCGCTCCTCATCAGCCTGGGCCTCACGATCCTGCTCAACGTGATCTTCAGGGTCTGGCGACCGTAACGCCCGCGGACCGTCAGGCGAGCTCGCGCGGCTCGAAGCGCAGGCGCTGGCCCACGCGGTACTCGGCGTCGGGGCGGGCCTTGAGCTCGATCACGCCCCTGGCGCCACGCACCGTGCGCGCGATGCGCCACGGCCGCAGCCCTCGGACCGCTTTCAGGATCACGCCCTCGTCGTCGACGAACAGCAGGTCCAGCGGGAACCGCATGAAGAACCCGTGGATGTCGCCGCCGGGGAACAGGATGCCTTCGTCGGCGGGGAAGTCCCTCCGCAACATCAGCCCGGAGAACCGCTGCCAGTGCGACCGCGCCACGCGAAGCCGCTCGACCACGACCCGCCCCTGCTCGTCGAGGACGCGGAACTCGCCCCTGCGGCTGCGCTTGACCTCGGTGACGGTCACTTCGTAGCGGTGGCCGCCGGCGGATGGTATCGCACTACGCCGTCGGTGACGGTGGTGTCGAGGCGGCCCTCCCACACCAGGTACTCCAGGTGGGCGAGCGTTTCGCTCAGGGCCGCGCGCTTCATCCATGGCGAGAAGCGGTCGAAGCTCCCGGTCGCCCACTTCGTCCTCGCCGCGACCTCGTACGCCGTGGTCGGCCGGTCGCCGATGCTGCGCAGCATCTCCTGGAGCCGCTCCTCGTGGTGACGCTCGATCTCCCTCAAGCGGGAAGGCAGGTCCTCGAACGTATGCTCGTGGGCGGGCAGCGCCTTCGTGACCGGGATCGGCTCGAGGCGCCGCAGCGAGGCGATGTAGTCCCCCAGCGGATTGCCCTGCTGCTGCGGGTGCAGGCTGACGTTGGGCGTGATGGTCGGGAGCACATGGTCGCCTGTGAGCATGAGGCGGTGGCGCGGCTCGTAGAAGCAGATATGGCCGGGCGAGTGTCCGGGCGTCCAGTACACCTCGAGCGTGAAGCGTCCCACCTCGATGCGCTCGCCGCCCCACACGACTTCATCGGGCTCGACCGGCACGACGAAGCTGCGCACCGGCATCGACGACGCCTGGAGGTCTGGCATCTCCTCGCGCGGCACGCCGTGCTGGAGCAACCAGTCGGCCATGATCTTCAGGAGACGCTCGGGCGCCCAGTACCGCGAGCGAATCAGGTCGCGCTCGCGCTGGTGGATGACCACCTTCGCGCCGCAGACCTCCTTCACCCTTCCCGCGAGCCCGTAGTGGTCGGGGTGGATGTGCGTGACGAGCAGCCGCTCGATGCGCGAGAAGCCGCCACAGACGTCGGTGACTTGCCGCTCGAGCGCATCGAACGCCTCCGGCACGTTCCAGCCGGAGTCGACCAGCGTCCAGCCGCGGTCGCCTTCGATGAGATATGGCAGGACCCAGCCCAGGGGATTGTTGGGGATCGGCACCTTGAGCTGGTAGATGCCGGGGACGATCTCGGTAGGCGCCATGCGAACGCCATTGTAGGCGCTCCCGTCCCTGCGGTCGAGCGTTCGATGTGCGCCGCGGGTTCGTCTGGACCGGCGTTCCGGCCTACAGTAAGATGCGGCGCCAGATGAAGATCTGCTTCACGATGTATCAGGGGAACATGTATTCGGGTGGGCAGGGGGTCTACCTGTACTACCTGACCCGCGAGCTCGCCCGGATGGGTCACGACGTACACGTCATCGCGGGGGCTCCGTTCCCCCGGCTGGCGGAAGGCGTCACCCTCCACCCCATCCACGACGACAGCTACTGGACCTATCACCACTACAAGAAGGAGTGGGTCCACGGGCGCCACCCGCTGAGCCACTTCCATCCGGTGAACTTCTACGAGTTCGTGTCTACGCGCATCGCGCTGTCGTCGCTGCTCACGAACTTCAGTGTGCGGGCGTACTTCAAGCTGCGCGAGCTCTCTCGTCACCAGCGGTTCGACGTGGTGCACGACAACCAGACGCTGAGCTACGGCATCTGGGCGATGCAGAAGTCCGGCTTTCCGGTGGTGGCCACTATCCACCACCCGCTTTCCATCGACCTCAAGAACGGCCTCCGGCAGGCGACGTCGCTCTACGAGAAGGCCAGGCGCATCGTCTGGTCTCCGTGGATCATGCAGGAGGTCGTCGCGCGACGGCTCCCGCGCATCATCGTCGTCTCGAAGACGTCGGCCCGCTCGGTCATCGAGGCCTTCCGGCTCGACCCGGAGCGCGTGCGCGTCGTCTACAACGGCATCGATACGGACACCTTCCGCCCATTGGGCGGCATCCGCGCGAAGCCGGGGCACATCTTGTACGTAGGCAACACCGAGGACCGCAATAAAGGCGCGCGGTACCTCTTCGAAGCGCTCGGCATGCTCAAGGACGAGCGCGATTTCCGCCTGACGCTGGTCGACAACTTCCGCTGGAACCTCAAGCTCGCGCCCGAGATGGTGCGGAAGCTCGGCCTCAGCTCCCGGGTCGACTTCGCTGGACGCGTCAGCACCGAGCGGCTCGTCGAGCTGTACAACGAAGCGGAATTCGTCGTCTCCCCGTCGCTGTACGAGGGGTTCGGGCTTCCCGCGGCCGAGGCGATGGCCTGCGGAAAGCCCATCGTGGCGACGACGGGCGGCGCGTTCCCCGAGATCATCGAACACGGGGTCACCGGCTGGATGGTGCCGCCGGGCGACGCCCGCGCCCTCGCTGACGCGATCCGCCTGATGCTGGATTCACCGGACCTGCGGGCCCGTCTGGGCGCGGCGGGCCGCCGCGCTATTGTCGAGCGCTTCAGTTGGCGCACCGCGGCGGAACAGACGCTCGCAGTCTATGATGAAGCGCGCCGGCGTCCGCGCACGTTCGCGGGGCCCGCGACGGCAGCCGCCGGGTAGGAGTCGCCACCGTGCCCGACAACATCGTCAACGTCGATTTCCGCAGGCATTTCCCCATCCAGCCCGGGGATCGGCTGCTCGATCTCGGGTGCGGGAACGGGCGTCATTCGCTCGAAGCCGCCCGCTGGCCGGCTCGGGTCATCGGCGTCGATGTGGTGCTCGACGACCTGCGGAAAGCGCGCTACATGCTGGCCGACCTCGAACGCAAGGGGAAGACGCGCGGCGTGACTGACTTCATCCTGGCGGACGCGCAGCGCCTGCCGTTCCGCGACGGCGTCTTCGACAAGGTCGTCTGCACGGAAACCCTGGAGCACGTGCGCGACGACCGCGAGGCCATTCGCGAGATTCACCGCGTCGCCCGCCCCGGCGCCGACATCTGTGTGAGCGTGCCCGCCTACGGGCCAGAGACGCTGTTCTGGACGCTGTCGTGGGACTACTGGCACACGCCGGGCGGCCACGTCCGGCGGTACCGCCCGGGCGAGATGGCGAGCCTGCTCACGCAGCACGGCATGCCGCCGCGTCTCGAGCGCCGGCGCCACGCCTTCCAGGCCCTGTACTGGTTCCTGCGGTGCACGTTCGGGAAGGACAATGAGGACGCCCTCCTGCCGAAGGTCGTCTTCAAGTTCATCAACTGGCATCATCGGCTGCGCGTGCCCCTTCTCGAACGCATCGAGGCGACGCTGAACCTCGTGTTCGGTAAGGACCTCATCCTGTACGCGCGCAAGGGCGACGACGGCCGCGGACCCGTCGCCGAAGCGACGCGCGCCCTCGAACCCGCTCCCACGGAACGGCCGGCGGGGGCCTGATATGCTGGACCGCTTCCAATCAGTCGACCCGGCGCTCATGGGCCTCCAGTGCGGCGACCACGTCCTCGATGTAGGCTGCGGCACAGGAAGACACGTGCTGGAGCTGGCCCGCCGGCCGCTGAATATCGTCGGCACGGACCTGTCGCCTCAGGACATCCTCAAGGGCCGCTACATCCTCGAGATCATGCGGCGCAAGCGAGAGGTGCAGGGCCGCGTCCACTGGGTCTACTCGGCGGGGGAGCGGCTGCCCTTCCGCTCCGAAGCGTTCGACCGCGTGATCTGCACCGAGACGCTCGAACATGTGCCCGACGACGCCGCGCTGGTCCGCGAGCTCACCCGCGTCCTCAAGCCGGGTGGCGTGCTCGCCGTGAGCGTTCCGGACGAGTACAGCGAGCGGCTCTTGTGGCGCATCTCGGAGAAGTACGTTACGGCCGTCGGCGGGCACGTCCGCATCTACCGGCGGCGCGACATCGTGAACCTGCTGCGAGTGGGCGGCCTGACGCCGTACGCCATCCGCTACCGCCACGGGCTGGAGACGCTGTACTGGCTGGTACACGTGCTGCTCCACGAAGACTGGGGCCAACTGGGCCCGGTCGCGGGCGCGCTGCGCCGCTTCCTGGATTCACCCCGCAGCCGCGAGTCGGCGCTGGTCAACGCGCTCGACGACGTCGCCAACCGGCTCCTTCCGAAGAGCATCGTGGTGTACGCCCGCAAGCCAGGCGCCGCCCTGCGCGGTGAGCGGCCATCGCTCGCGACGTCCGCCGCACGGCCGCCTCGCTCCTTCGCCGACGAGGTGCGGGACATCGTCCGTCAAGACCCCGAGACCCAGAAGCGGCGCGCCCTCGAGACCCTCAGGAGCGCGCGGTTCGCGTTCGTGAGCGCGGTCGAAGCCCTCACCGAAGAGGAGGCGGCGGCGCCGGGTCCCAACGGCCTCTCGGCGAAGCAGCTCCTATGGCACATCGCCGCCTGGGATGAGCGCACCGCCGCCGCGCTCCGCGAGATCGCCGACGGCGCGACGTCGCCGACCGCCCTCCGGCCGGGGGAACCGTTCGAATCGCCGGACGCGTTCAACGAGCGCACCTTCGGGGAAGGACAGGGCCGGTCGTGGCAGGAGACGCTCGACCGCTCCCGAAGCGCCTTCGAGGCGCTCATCGCCGTTGCCGAGTCGCTCAGTGGGGCACAGCTCGCTGAGACGGAACCGTACACGTGGACGGCGCTCGGCCTGACGCTGCCCGCCGGTCTGTACCTGCTTCTGGAAGACGCCCGTCACTACGCTGAGGAGCACCGGGGCGACCTGCCCGCATCCGTCGCGTCGCCCGCGACACGGGTCCGATGAGAATCGCCTTCATCATGTACCAGGGCTCGATGTGGTCGGGCGGGCAGGGCGTGTACCTGCGGTACGTCACCGGCGAGCTCGCCCGCATGGGCCACGAGGTCCACGTCATCTCCGGGCGGCCGTATCCGGATCTGGAAGAAGGGGTCATCCACCACCGGCTCAAGACGTTCAGCTTCTGGGCGTTTCTCGAAGGCCGTGACGAACTCGCCTATCACGACAACGTCTGGGAATTCTTCCACCCGCTGAACTTCTGGGAGTTCGCCTCGACCCGCGTCTCCTTCGCATCGCTCCTGAACACGTTCAGCTTCCGCGCCTACCGCAAGCTCGCGGAGATCGAACGCGAGACCGGCCCGTTCGATCTGGTGCACGACAACCAGACGCTGGGCTACGGCGTCGCGCTGATGAAGGCGGCGCGGCCAGAGCGCCCCGTGGTCGCCAACATCCACCACCCGCTCCAGATCGACCGCGCGAACAGCATCCGCGAGGCGCGGACCCTCGGCCGCGTGATGAGCCGCCTGCTGTGGTACCCCGACCGCATGCAGCCCTGGGTCGCGCTTCGGCTCGACCGCATCATCACCGGCTCCGAGAACTCGCGCGATTCGGTGTCAGAGGTGATGGGCATCCCGAAGGACCGCATCGTCGCGATCTACGACGGCGTCGACACCGACGTCTTCCGGCCGCTCCCGGACGTCGAAAAGGAGCCGGGGCTCATCGTGTTCGCCGGCAACGCGGAGGACCGGAACAAAGGCGCTCGCTACCTGCTCGACGCGCTCGCTCAGCTCCAGGCGGAGACCGACTTCCGCCTGGTGATGGTGGGGCGTAAGGAGAAGGACCTCTCGTGGGTGCCCGGCGAGGTGTGGCGGCTGGGGCTGCGCCGCATGGTCGAGTACAGCGGCTTCCTTTCGACCGAGGACCTGGTGCGGCTCCTGAATCGGGCCCATCTGCTCGTCTCGCCTTCGCTGTACGAAGGATTCGGCCTACCTGCGTGCGAGGCCGGCGCCTGCGGAACGGCGGTCGTCGCGACCACCGCCGGCGCCCTCCCCGAAGTGGTGGAGGACGGGGAGACGGGGCTGCTGGTGCCGCCGGGTGACGCCGACGCCCTGGCGCGCGCCATCAAGACGCTGCTGGACGACTTTCCCCGCGCCAGGGCGATGGGCGCGGCGGGGCGAACCCGCGTCGAGCGGCTCTTCACCTGGCGCGAGTGCGCCCGCAAGACCGAGGCGCTGTACCGCGAGCTGCTGAGCGGCTGCGCGGGCCCGAAGAGAGCGGCCGCGGCCCGGCGCCGCTCGCCGCCATCCTGAGCCCTCGGCCCGATTCTGGTAGGCTTCCCGGCGTGAAGGTCTGTGTGCAGCTCCATCAGGGCAACATGTTCTCCGGCGGGCAGGGCGTCTACACCTACCACCTGACCCGCGAGCTCGTGCGCCTGGGACACGACGTTCATCTCATCGTCGGCCCGCCGTGGCCCGACGTCGCCGAAGGCGTCGTCGTCCACAAGGTCCCCTCGTACAGCGTGTACCGGTTGCTGGAGACGGGCCGCGGGTGGTTCTACGGACGGCCCGTGCGCAGCTTCTTCGCGCCGCTGAACTTCTACGAGCTCGCTACGTCGCGCATGGGGATGTTCTCGGTGATGTCGGCGTTTTCGTGGCGGGCCTTCGACGTCTGGCGGCGGCTCCAGCCCGAGCACCGGTTCGACATCGTCCACGACGTGCAGGTGCTGGGGTACGGCACCCTCGCGATCAAG
>DATLZC010000253.1:0-5803 GCA_035574215.1 Dehalococcoidia bacterium
TGGCTTCGTATCGAGGAAGGAGGTCTAGGCCATGCATCGAGATGCGCGTACCCGAACCGGGTTCGCAGGGGGGTGGTGGCGCTGGCTCCTGGCAGCCGTGGCCATCGGGGGCCTGGTAGGGGCGGCATGCGGTGGTGAAGAAGAGGAGGCTGCGGAGACACCGCAGGCCTCTCCGCAAGCGACGCAGCCCGCCGGGCGGACACCGGCGGCCGGCGGGGCGCTGAAAATCGGATTCCTCGCGCCGTTCACCGGGGATCTGTCCGACTTCGGCCCCGCGTTCTTCAACGCTGCGAAGCTGGCGGCAAAGGAGATCAACGAGGCCGGCGGCGTCAACGGACAGCCCATCGAGCTCATACAGGCCGACGACGGCACGAACCCCGAGCAGGCCGTCCAGGAGGCGCGCCGGCTGATCGAGGTCGAAGGCGTTTCGGCGATTATCGGTCCCGCGTCCAGCGGCGCGACCCTCCAGGTGGCGGAATCCGTCACCGGGCCGAACCGAATCCTCGAAATCACGCCGTCAGCGACGTCGCCCGCGCTATCGGGCGCGAACGACAACGACTACCTGTTCCGGACGCCGATTTCGGACGCCGCACAGGGCAAGATCCTGGCCGACCTCGCGTCCGAGCAAGGCTTCACGTCTGCGTGCGTGATGTACACGAACGACGCGTACGGCCAGGGCCTGTCGGAGGCCTTCAGTGAAGCGTTCGAGGCGCTCGGCGGCACGGTCACGGCGCGGGTCCCTCACGAGCGGGAGCAGGCCAGCTACGCCTCGGAGCTTCAGCAGTGCACCCAGGGTAACCCGCAGGTGCTGGTGGCCGTGAGCTTCCCCGAAAGCGCAGGCGTCTACCTGCGCGAGGCTATCGAGCAGAACCTCGTGCAGAATTTCCTGTTCGTGGACGGCACGAAGTCGGGCGACATGTTCGCCCAGCTCGGCTGGGAGCACTTCGAGGGCATGTTCGGCACGGAGCCCGGCGCGCTCGATACGGAGGCCGGGAAGGCGTTCGACGAGCGCTACCAGGCCGAGTACGGCGAGCTTCCGGGGCTCCCCTTCTTGCGGCAGTCGTACGACGCTGTGTACGCCATCGCGCTCGCAGCGCAGAAGGCGGGGTCGAATGACTCGACGGCCATCCGTGACGCGCTCCGCGAGGTCACATCGGCGCCGGGCGTGAAGATCATGCCGGGCGTCGACGGGTGGAAGGCTGCCCTCGAGGCGCTCGCCAACGGCGAGGACGTCGACCTGGACGGCACGTCCAGCAACCTGGAGTTCGACGAGAACGGCGACATCGTTGAAGGCGCGATCCAGATCTGGAAGATCGAAGGCGGTCAGATTGTCGCCGTCGAGACGAGGCCCGTGAACCTGGCGGAGTAGCTCGTCGGATCGTCTCAAGGCGTCAAGGGCACAGGCCGGAGCCTCCCTTCGAGGCTCCGGCCTCTCGTTCAGGACTGCGGGGTAGACGAGGCCTCGAGCGCCTCCCTCCGACGGAGCTCGGCGACGCGGCGCTCGAGCCATCGGGACACGCGGGGCCGCTCGGGCAGCAGACCCTGCGGGCGCAGCAGCAGGACGATGACGATGAGCGCGCCCAGCACGAAATCGCGCAGGAAGAACACCCTCGTTCGGATGATGTCGGGCAGGTCGTATCCCTGAATCTGGAGGGTGACGCTCCAGAAGCCCCACACCATGTACGCGCCGACGATGGCGCCCTGATTGTTGCCGCTGCCCCCGACGATGAGCATCGCCCAGATGATGAACGTGCCGAAGAAGTGGCTGAACGTGTCGGGCGAGATGGCGCCTTGCTGGTAGGCGTAGAGGGCGCCGCCCATGCCCATGATGGCCGCGCCGAACACGAACGCCTGCATCTTGAACGCGAATACGTTTTTGCCGCTGGCCGCGGCGGCCTGCTCGTCCTCTCGCAGCGCACGGAGCACCCGCCCCCAGGGTGACCGGATGCCCCGGTCCACGAGGATGTAGACGAACATGAGCAGCGCGACGCTGATGGCGAGAATGACGAACTTGTAGTCCTCCGGCGCGACCAGGCCGCCGAACGGCCTCGGAATGCCGGTGAGACCGCGGGTTCCGTTGACGAGCCCCTCTTCTTCGATGGTGATCCGCCGCAGGACTTCGGCGATACCGATGGTGGTGATAGCCAGATAGTCCTCTCGCAGGCGCAGCGTCGGCACCGCGAGAAGCAGGGCGAGCACGGCGGAGAACGCTCCCGCGGCGAGGACGCCGATCAGCGCGGGGAGCCACTCCTCGCTGTCGAGGAACGGGAGGAAGTCCAACTTGTCCCCGTAGCCTCCGATGTACCGCACGAACTCCGTCGAGGCGGGCTCCTTGGTCACGATGGCGGCGGTGTACGCGCCCACCAGGAAGAACCCGGCGATCCCGAAGTTGAAGATGCCGGTGTATCCCCATTGCACGTTGAGCCCGATAGCGAGGATGGCCAGGACGGCGACCGTCGTCACGAACGGCGTGAGGAAGTTCACCACGGCGGTGGCGTCGCGCGAGCGTTCCGCCGGCAGCCCGATAACGAAGGCCGTCATGAGCAGCACCGCGATGGGCGTGATGAGCTGCGGTCGTTTCATGGCTTACGTTTGCGTCCCGAACAGCCCCCTGGGCCGAATCAGAATCACCAGGATCAGGATCACGAACGCCACCGAGAACTTATAGCCGGGGCTGAGAACATCGAAGGTGACAGCGACCTCCTGCGCGATACCCACGAAGAGCCCGCCGGCGAGCGCCCCCTGCGGACTCCCGATGCCGCCGAGGACGGTCGCGGCGAACAGCGGGAGGAGCAGGACGAAGCCCAGTTCGGGCTTGAGCTGGGACTGGAGGGCCAGCAGCACGCCCGCGATGGCGACGAGCGCCGCGCTCACCACCCACGTCCAGCGGACGACCATGTCGGTGTCGATGCCGGCGACGCGGGCGAGCTCGGCGTTGTCGGCGGTGGCCCGCATGGCGCGCCCGATACGCGTGCGGAACAGCAGCAGGTAGACGAGCGCCACGAGGACGACCGCGACGCCGGCGATGAAGAGCTGGTCCGTGACGATGCGCGGCCCGAGAGGGAGGTCGATGGTCGGGCGGATGCCCTTGACATAAAAGCGAGGCCCGGGGCCCCACACGGCCAGCACGAAGCTGCGCATCGCGATAGCGATGCCCAGCGACGCGATGGCGAAGATGACGATGCCCGCCCGGCGGCGCCGCAACGGCGCGTAGACGAGGGCGTCGAGGGCAAGAAACAGGACGACGGTGACGAGCGCGGCCAGCGGGACCGCGAGCAGCAGCCCGTAGCCGAACGAGAAGTCCCAAATGGGCGTCGTGGCGCCGGGAAGATCCTGGAGCGACCACGGCAGGCTCACGTCCGTTCGGGCGCCGACGGCTGTCCCTGTGAGGGCGAAGAACGCCACGTAGGCGGCCAGCATCATGGCGTCGCCGTGTGCGAAGTGGGCGAACTTGAGGATGCCGTAGATGAGGGTGAGGCCGATCGCGCCGAGCACGAGGACGCTGCCCACGACGACGCCTACAGCGAAGGCGTCGGTTTCCGCGACGGCGGCCCAGAGGCAGAACCCGAGGATGGCCACCCACAGTCCGGCGCCGGTCGCGAGGTCACCGAAGCGCCGGGCGAGCCTGCGTCGCTGGATCGCGAGATCGGTGGTGATGGCGCGGACGGTCATGCGGGGGCCATCCTACTCCCCAAGGTAGAGCCTCCGCACCTCTTCGCTGTCGAGGAGCGCTTTCGCATCGCCCTCGAGCCGGTTCTCGCCCGTCGCCAGGACGTAGGCGCGGTGGCTCAGGCTCAGCGCGTGGCGGGCGTTCTGCTCGACCATCAGAATCGCCGTGCCCCTGGCGTTGATCTCGATGATGTTTTCGAAGACGAGGTCGACCATCTTGGGCGAAAGGCTCGCCGAGGGCTCGTCCAGCAGCAGAATGATAGGGTCCAGCATCAGGGCGCGGCCGATGGCGAGCAGTTGCCGCTGGCCGCCCGACAGGCGGGACGCCTTCTCGTGGGGGCGTGCGGCCAGCGCGGGGAACAGGTCGTACACCCGCGCGAGGCGTTCCTTGAAACCGTCGCCGCGCGCCCACGCGCCCATCTCCAGGTTCTCCTGAATGGTGAGCGACGGGAACACGTTGTCTACCTGAGGCACGTAGGCCATGCCGAGGCGCACGAGTTCGTTGGGCGCGCGGCCCGTGACGTCTTGCCCCTGGAGCAGGACTCGTCCCCGCTTGATGGGCAGCAGGCCGAACGCCGCCTTCATCAGCGTCGATTTGCCCGCGCCGTTGGGGCCGATGATGGAGACGATCTCGCCTGGCTCCACGCGCACCGTGACGCCGTGGAGCACCTCGACCTCTCCGTATCCGGAGACGACGTGTTCCACCAGGAGCGTCGGCGTCACCGGTACTGGCCTCCTAGGTACGCCTCGAGCACCTGCTCGTTACTGCGGACTTCGTCCGGCGTGCCCTCCGCGATCCGGCGGCCCTCGCTCATGACGATGACCGGGTTGCAGAGCCGGGCGACCAGATCCATGTCGTGTTCGATGATGAAGAAGGTCACGCCCCGCTCGTGGCAGAGCTCCTCGATGTATCCCGTAAGCTTTTTGAGCAATGCCCGGTTGACCCCGGCGCCCGGCTCGTCCAGCAGGATCATCTTCGGGTCGGCCATCAGGGTCCGGGCGAACTCCAGCAGCTTCTTCTGTCCGCCCGAGAGGTTTGCGGCGTACTCGTCGCGCAGGTGGATCAGGTCCACGTACTCCAGCACGGCGATGGCGCGGTCGATGATCTCGTTCTCCTGCCGCTCGACACGCCAGGGCAAGAACCACGAGTTCCAGATACGCTCTCCGGCCTGACGCCGGGGGACGAGGACGAGATTCTCGAGCACGGTCATCGACTTCAGCTCGCGTGGCACCTGAAAGGTCCGCACGAGGCCGCGGGCCACGATGTCCTGCGGCGGCAGCCCATCGATGCGCTCGCCATCGAACACGATCTCGCCCGACGTGGGTTTGAGGAATCCGGTGATGAGGTTGAACAGCGTCGTCTTGCCGGCTCCGTTCGGACCGATGAGCCCGGTGATGGTGCCGCGCCGGACGCTCAGGGAACAGTCGTCGACGGCCTTCACGCCGCCGAAGGCGCGGGTGACGTGGCGCACGTCGAGGATGGCGCCGTCGGGCGCGCCTGCTGGCCGGGCCGAGACGGCGGGCTCAGCGACGGTCACGGCGTCGGCTCCCCTGGCGCGCTCATGCGGCGCCCTCCGCCGCCAACGTTGCGCGCTCGAACGCGACGAGCTCGTCGAGATGTTCGCGCACTTTGAGGATGGCTTCGGCGATGTCGTCCATATCGCGCCGCTCGGCCAGCAACACCTCGTGGGGAATCCACACCATCTCACGCTCGCCGGCGCGCTCCGCCACAGGGCAGGGCCGCTCGCGATACGGGGGCGGGCCGGGAGCGTCCTCCCATGCGAAGAGCGGGCTCTTGTACACGGCCGTGTAGAACGCGCCCTCGCACTTGATTCCTTCCGCCCGGAGCGCCCGGACGAACGTGTCGCGGCGTACGCCCGCGAACGCCTCCTCGTCGTACACGATGACGTATCCGTATCCCGCCGGCTGCGTCATCCGGGGTTCGGGCGGGAACATGCGGACGCCCTCGATGGCGTCGACGAGCGAAGCGAGATAGGCGGCGTTCTCCGCGCGCTTGCGGGTCTGCTCGGGGAGGCGCTCGAGTTGGGCCAGCAGCACCGCCGCCTGCCACTCCGTGATGCGGTAGTTCCAGCCCAGGACGTGCCGTTCGCCGATGTGCCGGTCGGTGCGGCGC